>NZ_CALMHT010000130.1 GCF_937863835.1 uncultured Prevotella sp. | reverse complement strand
CTATTGCGTAAGAGGTTAAGGTTCACCCCGTAGGGGCACAGGCTTCGTGAACCTTACCAAAACTCTGAGCTTGTCTCAGCTAAGTCCCCTCTAGCGCCTAGAGGGGATTTAGGGGTGTTCGACAGCCCCTCTTAGGTCAAGAGGGGCCTTGGGGTGATGTGAAAAGAATTCCATTGGAGGGTCTTAGGTGGGGAAAAGAATAAAGTTAAATAACAATTTACTTCAATGAAGTACAAATACAAAAAAGGATTGGAATATAAATAGAATCCAATCCTTTTTTATTTCTTATAATAAGACTAACTATTAATTGGCAGCTTCGAATTCTTCGAGGAACCTCGTATCGTTCTCTGAGAACATACGCAGATCACTCACCTGATATTTCAAGTTGGTGATACGCTCTACACCTAGACCGAAGGCATAACCGGTGTAAACCTTACTGTCTATACCGCACAATTCAAGGACATTGGGATCGACCATGCCGCATCCTAAAATCTCTACCCAACCAGTATGCTTGCAGAATCCACAACCAACACCACCGCAGATATGACAGGATATATCCATCTCCGCACTGGGTTCAGTGAACGGGAAATAACTGGGACGTAAACGGATTTTCGTTTCCGGACCGAACATCTCGCGGGCAAATGTCAACATGACTTGTTTGAGGTCGGTGAAAGATACATTCTTATCTACATATAAACCCTCAATCTGATGGAAGAAACAATGCGCACGGGCTGAAATGGCCTCGTTGCGATAAACACGACCCGGACAGATGACCCGGATAGGCGGTTGTGTCTTCTCCATCACGCGCGCCTGTACACTACTTGTATGCGTACGGAGAAGAATATTCTTAGTCACATCATCAGGATTCGTCTCAACGAAGAAAGTATCCTGCATATCACGGGCAGGATGGTCGGCTGCAAAATTCATCTTGGTGAACACATGCAGGTCGTCTTCCACTTCAGGACCGTCGGCCAAGGTGAAACCCATACGTGAGAAAATGTCTACAATCTCATTCTTGACAATCGTCAGAGGATGACGGGTGCCCAACTGGATAGGATATGCCGAACGGGTGAGGTCTATATCGTCGCTCTGACTGTCGGCAGTCTCGTATTGCTCTTTGAGAGAATTGATCTTTTCCAGAGCAGTCTGCTTTAGTTCATTGATTTTCATACCGACGGATTTCTTCTGATCGGCTGCAACATTACGGAAATCTGTCATAAGAGCAGTTATTTCACCTTTTTTGCTTAAATACTTTAAGCGAAGAGCTTCAATTTCCTCAGCATTAGAGGCTTTAAGCTCGTTAACTTCCTTAAGAAGTTGGTCTATTTTGTCAAGTATCATTGTATGATAATTTTATTCTCAAAAAATATTTTCGTGCAAAGGTAATATTTTTACTGCAAAATTGAGCAAAATATCAAAATAAAGTTGTATTTTTGCGCAAATTTGAGAGACGGATAAAATCCGATTGTATATAAAAATATGAAAAAGTGTGTTTTTTTGCTTGTCGCGCTTGCACTGCTTACCATGTGCTGGACCGGTTGTACTGATAAAAAACCGGTGGCTAATGACAGTACGGCTGTAGATACTATGGCGGATACCACCGCCACTGATACCATGGAGCAGATCATAGCCGATACCCCTATGCCAAAGGCCGCTGATGAATTGTTTGATGATTTCATCTTCAATTTTGCAGCCAACAGGAAGTTGCAATACAAGCGTGTACAGTTTCCTCTGAAAGTGTATAACGGTTCGCATGTCGACTCCTTGACGAAAGGTCAGTGGAAGATGGAACATTTCTTTATGCGCCAAGGGTATTATACGTTGATATTTGATAATGTCAGACAGATGAATGTGGTAAAGGATACTTCTATCAACCATGTCGTCATAGAGAAAATCAGTTTGCACAAGAACCACGTCAAGCAATATGTGTTCAACCGCGTGAACGGTCAGTGGATGATGACGGCCATCAACAATCAGGCAGTCTACCAGTCGTCGAACGCTTCTTTTCTGAAATTTTATCAGAAATTTGCCGTAGATTCGGCTTTCCAGAGCAGAAGTCTTTCTGATCCTGTCAAATTCGTAGGACCGGACCCTGATGATGACTTCAGTACGATGGAGGGAATCATCACTCCTGATACATGGCCGGCTTTCGCACCGAAACTGCCGTCGGGATTGATTTATAATATCATTTACGGACAGCAGTATAAGGACAGTAAGAGAAAAATATTCGTGATGCGTGGCATAGCCAATGGTCTCGAGGTGGAGATGACCTTCGTCAAGGTCGGCAAATCATGGAAACTTTCCAAATTGAGTAATTAGAATTGAAAAAGGAGAATAATTATAGTCTGCTAGGACACAATACATTCGGTATAGAGGCGAAATGTCGTAGATATATCGAGATGGAAACCGTGGAAGAGGTGCAGGATGTGGTACGGCATATCACAGACGATGACAGACCATTGCTGTTGCTCGGCGGCGGCAGTAACCTCCTGCTTACCAAGGATTTTGACGGAACTGTACTCCATTCTGCCATCATGGGTGTAGATGTGACCCATGGAGACGGTGATGTGATGCTGAGATGTGGAAGCGGCGAGACATGGGATGATGTCGTGGCCCTGTCGGTAGACAATGGATGGTGCGGAATGGAGAACCTGTCTCTCATCCCCGGTGAGGTAGGTGCCAGTGCCATACAGAATATAGGTGCTTACGGTGCCGAGGCCAAAGACATTATTTATAAGGTGGAGGCAGTGGAGATAGCGACAGGTCATGCCGTCTGTTTTACGAATGCCGAGTGCGACTATTCGTATAGGCAAAGCAAATTTAAGAACGAATGGAAAGACAGGTATTTTATCACTTATGTCACTTATTGTCTGTCAAATACATTCAGTCCGCGTCTTGATTATGGTAATATCCGGAGTCAACTGGATAAGATGGATATTGAGCAACCTACACCCGGGCAATTGCGCCAGGCGATTATAGATATCAGAAATGCCAAATTACCAGATCCTAAGATAGAGGGAAATGCAGGTAGTTTCTTCATGAACCCTATTGTGCAGAAAGAAAAGTACAACCAACTCGAATCCCAGTATCCTGGAATGCCCCATTATACGATAGATGCCGGCCATGAGAAGATTCCGGCGGGATGGATGATAGACCAGTGTGGCTGGAAAGGAAAATCACTGGGCAGGGCAGGCGTCCACAGTAAACAGGCTCTGGTACTGGTGAACCGCGGAGGCGCGACGGGAGAGGATGTCGTTAATCTGAGTGACACGATACGCAGAGATGTAAAAGAAAAATTCGGTATTGATATATATCCCGAGGTAAACTTTAAATAAATGAATGTAACATTCTTGGGCACAGGAACTTCTGGTGGCGTACCTTCTATCGGATGTAGTTGTGAGGTATGCCGTAGTAACAATCCTAAAGATAAAAGACTACGATGTTCGGTCCTGATAGAAAGTGAAACGACACGCATATTGCTGGACTGCGGTCCTGATTTCCGGCAACAAATTCTGAAGCAACCGTTTAAGAAGATAGATGGCGTACTGCTGACACATATCCATTATGACCATGTGGGAGGCATGGACGATCTGCGCCCGTTCTGCGTATTTGGCGATATACCGGTTTATGCTGACAAACGGACGGCTAACGGACTCAGACGCTCTATCCCTTATTGTTTCGCGGATGTCAAATATCCTGGTGTCCCACTTATTACCATCGAAGAAATCAAGCCGCATATACCTTTTATGATAGGAGACATCGACGTGTTGCCGGTACAGGTGATGCACGATAAGATGCCGATTTTAGGTTACAGATTCGGAACTTTCGCCTATATCACCGATATGAAATATATCGATGAAAGCGAATACGAATACCTTAACGGGGTGGAAACACTTGTAGTCAACGCACTCAGATTCGTAAAAGAACACCACTCACACCAGTTGGTTGATGATGCCATCCGTTTCGCCAGGAGAGTAGGCGCCAAACGAACCTTGCTGATACATTCCTGCCATCATATCGGACTGCATGACGAGGTGAACAAAATACTTCCCGACGGATTTGAAATGGCTTATGACGGTCAGGTAATCACCATCTAATTGTTTAAAAATTACTATGTAAAATACTGAAAATCAAATTATTGGTTAAATAATGTTGTATTAGACGCATTTTTATTCGAAAAGACTTGTTTCTCATTGATAATATCCATAATTTTGCATCGTGTTTTTCATAGTATTAGATTTAAGGTTAACAAAGAAAAGGTTGGAGTACGGCGGTACTCCATTTTTTTGTCCTCAAACGATACATGAAAAATACGATACTATCTTCTGAATCTGAAAGGTTTGCCAAACTTACGGTACAACTTCCACCCTAACAAAATACCATCAAGGATACCGGCACCTGTGTTGATGACACTGACAAGACGTTTGTTTCTCGATGTCGGTTCTTCACGATGGAACAGATTCTTCCAGTTCTCATCAATCTTCCTGCCGTCCTTACGGATGTCATCAAGCAATTTCACTTTACGCTGATGAATGGCGTCGACAGTATCAAATCTAATTTCTTCCATCATAATTACTTGTCTAAGAGTAGAGCTGTTAGGAATTTAACAAGAGGGCGTTCTATTATATTCTTGCGGAACATCACAAATATTATGAACAACAATAAATAGAATCCGGCCACGATACAATAGGCAGCGGCAAAACCTAATAATGGTTCCAATGCGTACACGATTGCAAAAGAAAGGAATATAATAATCAATGCAGCAATGACAAGACCAGCCGTAATGATGGCCAATGCCTTGATAAGCTTCACAATCTTCTCAATTACATCGAGCTTCACATATTCTTTCTGAAGCCCGATGTAATGTTTAAGTAACTCTACAAGTTGCCCTATAGTCTCAATGTTCTTATCGCTGGAAAACATAGATGACTGTTATGTTATTCAGCGGCATCGTCTTTGATATCATTGATATCATCGACCAAGTCTCCCATTTCCTTACGACTCAGTTTGATATTATGCTTTTTGCAAAAATCATCAACAGCGTCTGTTATTTTCTCACGTGTCTCAGTACCCTTTTCAGGTGCCAATAGGAGACCCAATGCAGCTCCGGCGATAGCACCGCCTAGGAAAGCTCCGATATAACCTAATGTCTTCATCGTCTTATTTGTTTTAATTAAACATATTTGCGGAAATGATTACATCCCTTTATCGAAAGCAAATATAACCATTCCTTTCCGAAAAAGCAATAAAATCGCCGAAAAAATTTGTTAAAACAAGACATTTTCAGTCATTTAACAAACTTTATGTGGGTATTTTCCTCTATTTTGCTCGATTTTATGTAATTTCGCAAGGAATTAAAATATCGTATAAGTTTAATCTTTAAAATATTAAGGAAGAAATGAAAAAGTACATGGTTATTTGCGCAGGTTTATGTGCAGCATTGGCATTAACGAGTTGTAAATCAAGCGAAAGCGCATATAAGAAGGCTTACGAAAAGGCCAAAGCACAGGAAACTGCCCAACAGCCTGCCGTAACGACTGCCCAGAACAACGAAGCGGAAGTGGTTACACCCCTTGAAACAAAACCGGCCGATCAGACACGTGTAGTGGATAATGCGGACAATGTTTCCGTAAGACAGGAGAAAGTGACATTGGTTAATGGCAGTGGACTGAAAAACTTCAGTGTCGTTGTCGGATCTTTCTCTCTGAAGGCTAATGCAGAAGGACTGCAAGGCCAATTGAAGAGCGCTGGTTATGATTCACAGATTGCATACAACGCAGAACGTAATATGTATCGTGTCATAGCAGCTACCTTTGATCAGAAAGCAGATGCAGCACGCAGCCGCGATCAGTTCCGCTCAAAGTATGCCGATGCGTGGTTACTTTATAATGTCAAATAAAGGGCGTGGCGCGGATACTATCAATAGATTACGGTAAGAAACGAACAGGACTGGCAGTCACCGATCCTCTACAGATTATTCCTGGAGGATTGGCGACTGTTTCTACGTCTGAACTATTTGATTATCTTATCAAATATATTAACCAGGAACCGGTAGAAAGGATTGTAATCGGTGAACCCAAGCAGACCAATGGACAGCCGAGTGAAAATATGGCGAGGGTCAGGCAGTTTGTAAATAGATGGCAAAAAGCCAAACCAGAAATCCCTATTGAATTCTACGATGAGCGTTTCACGTCCGTATTGGCCCACAGGGCTATGATAGACGGAGGCTTGCACAAGAAAGCTAGACAAAACAAAGCATTGGTAGACGAAATCAGTGCTACTATTATATTACAAGATTATTTGGAATCAAGAAAATAAAATGATATTACCTATTTATATTTATGGACAGCCCGTACTTAGAAAGGTGGCTGAAGATATTAATGCTGATTATCCGGACTTGAAACAACTGATAACGGATATGTTTGAAACCCTTACTGCTTCTGACGGAGTGGGGCTGGCCGGACCGCAGATCGGAAAAGCGATACGGCTTGTTGTGATAGACCTCTCGGTTCTGGCAGAGGATTTCCCTGAATATAAAGATTTCAGGAAGGCATATATCAATGCGCATATCCTGGAAAAGGACGATGCGGAGACGGAATCCCTGGAAGAGGGGTGTCTCAGTCTGCCTGGTATTCACGAAAAGGTGGTCCGCCCCACACGTATCCATGTAAAGTATATGGATGATGATATGAACGAGCACGATGAATGGGTGGACGGTTATCTGGCAAGGGTGATGCAGCATGAATTCGACCATCTGGACGGTAGTATGTTCATAGACCATCTGTCACCACTTCGGAAACAGTTGATCAAAGGGAAATTGAAAGCTCTGTTGCAGGGACGGGTCAGATGTTCGTACAGGGTGAAGACGGTGAAAAAATAGGATTGAAAAAAGGTACTGGAATATTTGAGGTTGAAAAGATGCGTGATAAGTTATTAGTAATCATATTTGTGCTGTCGCCTTTGTATGCCATGGCACAGTTTAACACTGACCGCCTGATCATAACCGGGCGGAGTGCGCTGTATTATGAGGATTATGTACTTTCAATACAGTATTTCAATCAGGCTATATCCGCCAAACCGTATCTTTATGAACCGTGGTATTATCGCGGTGTGGCCAAATTCTATCTGGATGACTTTACAGGAGCTGAGAGCGATTGTTCGGAAGCGATAGAACGAAACCCGTACGTGGGCGGTATCTTTGAACTGAGGGCTTTGTGTCGTATTCATACGCAAGACCTTAACGGGGCCATTGCCGATTATAACAAATCGATCAGGAATAATCCCGATAATCAGGGACTCTGGTATAACAGAGTGCTGTGCCGTGTGCAACAAAAGGATTACGACCACGCCCTTCTAGACCTAGACACCATAATCGGGCGGTGGAATAATTATTCCAAGGCATACAACATCCGTGCAGATGTGTATCTGGCGAAGAAAGATACATTGAAAGCGACGGAGGCGTTGGACAAAAGTTTGGCTCTGGATGCTTACGACGGAGAAACATGGATGCAAAGGGCGATGATTAGTTTGGCCAAAAATAAATGGAAAGAGGCGGACGGATTTCTAGGGAAGGCGATACACCTCAAACCTAAAATAGTAAACAACTATATCAACAGGGCTCTGGCCAGGTATAAGATCAATAATCTCCGCGGTGCAATGACCGATTATGATACGGCACTTGATTTCGATCCTGATAATTTCCTCGCCCATTACAACCGTGGACTTTTGCGCACGCAGGTGGGTGATGACAACAGGGCTATTAAAGATTTTGATTTCGTACTCAGACTAGAACCGGAGAATCTCATGGCGTTGTTCAACCGCGCTCTTTTGTTGGATAAGACGGGTGACCTAAGGGGTGCCATCAGAGATTATTCGCGGGTTATCAAACGATTCCCCAATTTCTGGACGGGACTGCAATATCGTGCCAGTTGCTACAGGCGACTGGGATATGCCAAACAGGCGGAACTGGACGAGTTCCATATCTTCAAGGCCCAGTTGAATAAGTCATACGGCATACAACCGAGATGGAAAAAGAATGACATCCGTAAAAAGAGCGACTTGGATCTGGAAAAATACAGTATGTTGGTCGTTGCCGACGATGATAATGTGGAGCATGAATATTCAAGCGAATATAGAGGAAGAGTACAAGACAGAAAGGTAAGCATTGAATTGCAACCGATGTATCAACTGTCGTATCTGAAATACAACAACGGTGTCAAATCGTATGAAGCCTTTGACCGACAGGTCGATGCCTTGAACAGTAGACTGAAACCGACGAAAGAAATATTTGTCGCTTGCAATCCGAAGAATCTGGATGAAAAAGAGTCGAAAGAGTATTTCTCGCTGATAGATTCCTTGTCAAAACGCATGAGCAATACCAAGACAATGGCAGCCGAATCCGGATTCCTGTTGCAAAGGGCGATAGCATATACCGTGATACAGAATTTCGATGATGCCATAGCTGACCTCAACGCATACATACAAGTAGATTCGACATCCGCTTTGGCATATTGGCAGAAAGCCGTATGCCAGTCGATGATGAACGAATTCAAAGCCTCGCAGGGATTAGGGGCTCAGATGAAAGTGATGAGTATCATCGTTGATATGAACAAAGCGATTGGCATTAACGGTCAAAGCGCTTATATGTATTATGACAGAGGTAATATTTACGCCCAGTGCAAGGATTACAGAAGAGCGATAGACGATTACAATATGGCAATCAGACTGGATAAGAATTTTGCCGAGGCATATTATAACCGTGGACTCGTCCAGATATATAACAACAATAACAAGGCCGGAATACAGGATTTGAGCAAGGCCGGAGAACTCGGGTTGTTTACTGCTTATGGTGTCATTAAAAAATACAGAAAGTGATAAAGACGAAAATTTCATAAAAATCGTTGTTAGTCTCGAAAGAAAGTATTAATTTTGCATCCAAATTGAAAATTTATATATAAAGTTATGATAAAAATCACTTTTCCTGACGGTTCCGTTCGTGAATACGAACAGGGCATAACAGGACTACAGATTGCAGAAAGTATCTCACCAGCTTTAGCGCGTGACGTTTTGGCATGTGGCGTAAATGGTGAAACAGTAGAATTGAACCGTCCTATCAACGAGGATTCTAAGATTGAACTCTATAAATGGGATGATGAACAAGGAAAGCATGCTTTTTGGCATACTTCCGCCCACCTTCTGGCTGAGGCTCTACAGGAACTTTACCCCGGAATTCAGTTCGGATTCGGTCCCGCAATCGAAAATGGTTTCTTCTACGATGTCCTGTTGAAAGACGGAGAAGCTATCAAAGAGGGTGATTTTGCCAAGATAGAGGAAAAAATGAAGGAACTGGCTTCAAAGAAAGAACCTGTTGTTCGCAAGGAAGTAGCTAAGGCTGATGCGTTGAAGGAATTCGGTGCAGACGGTCAGACATACAAATGCGAACATATCGAGCAGGATCTGGAAGACGGTTCAATAACGACGTATACACAAGGTGCATTTACCGATCTTTGTAAAGGTCCGCACCTTCTTAATACAGGAGCCATCAAAGCTGTAAAATTGACAAGTGTTGCCGGAGCTTTCTGGCGTGGTGATGCCAATCGTGAACAGATGCAGCGTCTTTACGGTGTTTCTTTCCCGAAAAAGAAAATGCTGGATGAATATCTCGTCATGCTCGAAGAGGCTAAGAAACGTGACCATCGCAAGATAGGTAAGGAAATGGAACTCTTCATGTTCTCAGAAAGAGTGGGCAAGGGTCTTCCTATCTGGTTACCGAAAGGAACGGAATTGCGTCTGCGTATGCAGGATATGCTCCGTAAAATACAGAAGAGATACGGTTATCAGGAAGTGATCACTCCGCATATCGGTAGTAAGAACCTATATGTAACCAGCGGTCACTATGCACATTACGGTAAGGATTCGTTCCAGCCGATACATACACCTGAAGAAGGAGAGGAATACATGCTGAAACCGATGAACTGCCCTCACCACTGTGAGGTGTTCGCCTGGAAACCACGTTCATATAAGGACCTTCCTCTGCGTATTGCAGAGTTTGGTACAGTATACCGTTATGAACAGAGCGGTGAACTTCACGGATTAACACGTGTGCGTTCGTTCACACAAGATGATGCTCATATATTCTGCCGTCCCGATCAGGTAAAGGATGAGTTCCTCCGGGTTATGGATATTATACAGATCGTATTCTCCATGTTCCACTTCGATAATTTCGAAGCCCAGATTTCGCTCCGAGATCCTGAAGACCACGAGAAGTATATCGGAAGTGATGAGATATGGGAACGTTCGGAGCGTGCTATCATCGAAGCTTGTAAAGAAAAGGGACTGAAAGCGAAGGTAGAATATGGTGAAGCAGCATTCTATGGACCTAAACTCGACTTTATGGTCAAGGATGCTATCGGCCGTCGTTGGCAGTTGGGTACCATACAGGTTGACTACAACCTGCCACAACGTTTCAAACTGGAATATACGGCAGATGACAATTCAAAACAGACTCCGGTCATGATTCACCGTGCACCATTCGGTTCACTTGAGAGATTTACAGCCGTACTGATAGAACATACAGCAGGGCATTTCCCATTGTGGCTAACACCCGATCAGGTAGCCATATTGCCAATCAGTGAGAAGTTTAACGATTATGCCAAATCACTGGCAAAATACTTCGATACTGTAGGCGTGCGCGCAACAATCGACGACCGTAACGAAAAGATTGGACGAAAGATTCGTGATAACGAATTAAAACGTACACCTTATATGCTTGTCGTTGGTGAAAAAGAACAAGCCGAAGGTATGGTTTCTGTCAGAAAACAGGGTGAAGGAGACCAAGGAACCATGAAAAAGGAAGATTTTGCAAAGAAAATTAACGATGAAGTTGCAGAAATGACAAAAAATGTATAACTTTGCAGCCGCTTACTATAAAATAGTTGAATGAAGAATGACAATATAAAGAATCAGTACCGTGTGAATGAACAGATTCGCGTACGGGAAGTCCGCATCGCAGGTGAAGGCGGATCGACAGTTATACCTACACGTCAGGCGTTGGATATGGCTCGTGAACAGGGAGTGGATCTCGTAGAGATATCTCCAAATGCCCAACCTCCAGTTTGTCGTCTCATTGACTATTCTAAGTTCCTATATCAACAGAAGAAACGTGCCAAAGAATTAAAGTCTAAGCAAGTGAAGGTTGAAGTCAAGGAAATTCGTTTCGGACCTCAGACAGGTGAGAATGATTATGCATTCAAGCTAAAACATGCCCAGGAGTTTCTGGAAGAAGGTAACAAAGTAAGGGCATACGTCTTTTTCCGTGGTCGTTCGATTCTCTTCAAAGAGCAAGGAGAAGTACTCCTCCTCCGTTTTGCCAATGATTTGGAAGAGCTAGGCAAGGTGGAGCAGATGCCAGCACTAGAAGGGAAAAAAATGTTTATCACATTGACTCCTAAGAAAGCCGGTGTGATCAAAAAGAGTCAGCAGAAAGTTGACCGCGAGAAAAGGGAATCGGAAGCGAAAACTGTTAATGCTGCAAAATCCGATAGTCCGGTAAGCGAAGAGCCAATCTCATCGAATGGTGGACTTTTTGCAAACGCAAAGAATGGACTGGATGCATTGAGTAAACTTAAAGATCAAGATTAAATGATAATATGTGCGTAACGTTCTGGTATATACGTTGCCACTGAATAATAAATAACAATAATAAAAATTTAAAAAAATGCCAAAAGTTAAGACAAATTCCGGTGCAAAGAAGAGATTCAGATTTACCGGTACAGGTAAGATTAAGAGACATCATGCCTTCCACAGTCACATTCTGACTAAGAAAACAAAGAAGCAAAAACGTAATCTGGTACACCAGGCTATCGTTGATCAGACAAACATGAAGCAGGTTCGTGACTTGCTATGTCTACGTTAATCTAAAGTCAAACATTTAAAGAAAGAAAATTATGCCAAGATCAGTAAATCACGTTGCTTCAAGAGCAAAGAGAAAAGAGATTTTAAAACTCACCCGTGGATACTACGGAGCTAGAAAAAATGTTTGGACGGTAGCTAAGAATACCTGGGAGAAGGGTTTGACATACGCTTACCGTGATCGTAGAAATAAGAAACGCAATTTCCGTTCATTATGGATACAGCGTATTAATGCTGCAGCCCGTCTGGAGAACATGAGTTATTCAACACTTATGGGTGCACTTCACAAGGCTGGTATCGAGATTAACCGTAAGGTTCTCGCTGACCTCGCAGTTAATAATCCTGAGGCTTTCAAAGCTATTGTTGAGAAAGTAAAATAAGAAAGATTATTTACCAAATATAAAAGACCACAATCGTACATCGGTTGTGGTCTTTTTTATTCTTTGTTCCTATAAACTTTGGGTCCCATGCCTGTCTGTTGTTTGAAGTATTTCCCGAATGCCGATTGGGTGGAAAAATGAAGGTGGTATGAAATGGATTGTATGCTTTCGTCTGTGCTTTTCAACATCATCTTCGCTTCTGTGACGACATATTCGTTAATCCATTCCATAGCACTTCTGCCGCTGGATTCTTTGATTGCTCCCGACAGATAATTGGGGGTGAGGCAGAGACGGTCGGCATAAAAAGATACACTTCGTTCGCGATTGTGGTGTATGGTGAGCAGTGCCATGAACTTATCAAACAGTTGTTGACTTCGCGGAGTCGCTATATTTTCTTCATCTTGTTGCCTGTAAGCGTGTATCAGTGATATGACGGTGTATGAGAATGCACGTATCAGTCCTTTCAGTATTTCCTGACGTTCCACACGGTTAGATTCCATATTTGTACTTAACAGTTCGTAATAGGGCTTTAATAACAGTATTTCCTCAAAAGGTACGTGGGCGATGGCATTATGGCGGATATCGATACGAAAACTGGTACGTTGTCGGAAGTCTATCTGCAAATTGTTCAGGTAGTCTGAAGATATAGCTATGGAATAGGCTTCCATACCATCCGTCTGATGGATCTGAATGATGTCGCTCGAAAAGGCTACCAATATTGTATTTTTACCCAAATGATAATGTTTCAGATTGACGCTGCAATCTACAACACCTCCAAGACAGACAAAAACAGTGGTGGCATCCAACCGGCATGGGTGTCGAAACGGTTCAATATATTCCACATGATTTGTCACGAGGATATCATCGTTGTAATAAAAGACAGACCGTAAACCGCGCTGTTCGAGTTGACTAATTGATATACTGTTTTGTTCCATTAATTGTGATAATATATGTAATAAACCTTTAAATAGAGCACAAATATACAATATTTTATTTTAAAAAGGCGGAAATACCCTTTAAATGTACCAATATCTCCTTTATTTGTATCTTTCCTGACACACCACTTCCGTTTAATTTTGCACCTCGAAATAAAAACAGAGATGAATAATATGAGAAAAAAGTTTTTTTTGTTGTTGGCAATGCTTGCATTAGTCACGAATATGAAGGCACAGATAAGGACTCTGACCCTGGACAGTTGTCGTGCCCTCGCGGTGAACTATAACAAGGAATTGCGCATGGCTGACAAGAAAGTGCAGGCTGCCTATTATGAACGAAAGGCGGCATTTACAAAATACCTGCCACGCATTACGGCCACTGGTGCATACCTGTACACGAGCAAGGAATTATCGTTATTGAGTGACGGTCAGAAGGAGAAACTAGGCAACCTGGGAACAACCGTGTCAACACTTGTTCCTCAGTTGGGGAGTATGAGTACGATGTTGAACGGAGTAGGACAGGGATTGGTTGATGATCTGCATACGGATACACGTAACATGGGTGCGGCCGCTGTGCTGCTCACACAACCTATATATATGGGTGGTAAAATCATTGCCTACAACCATATCACTCGTTTTGCAGAACAAATAGCCCGCAACAGTCAGGATTTATCACTGCAAGATGTTATCGTGGAGGTAGACGAAGCCTATTGGAGGATTGTAGCTTTGCAGACGAAAAAGGAACTGGCAGAGAGTTATCTTAAGTTGGTCGAAAAGTTGGACAACGATGTGCAGCATATCATCAAAGAAGGTATGGCCACGAAAGCGGATGGACTGAGCGTGAAGGTGAAAGTTAATGAGGCGCGTGTATCACTGATACAAGTGAAAAACGGACTCTCAATCTCACAGATGTTACTATGTCAGATATGTGGAATACCTTTGGATTCGCAAATCAGTTTGTCGGACGAAAATCCCAACACACATCCTACCACGACATCGACAGTAAACAACAGTGTGCAGACGGCATGGACTCTTCGTCCGGAACTGCGCTCGTTGGAACTTGCTACGAAAATAGCCAATGAGAAAGTGAAAATCACCCGTGCCGAATATCTCCCCAATGTAGCTCTGACCGGCGGATATCTGGCATCAAACCCGTCTGTGTTCAACAGTTTTGAACGTAAGTTTAAAGGCATGTGGAATGTTGGCGTTGTCGTGCGCATACCCCTGGTCACTTTTGGTGAACGAATATATAAGGTAAAGGCCGAACGCGCTGAAGCTGAGGCAGCCGCATTGAGATTGGCCGAGACACGCGAGAAGGTAGAACTGCAGGTGAATCAGAATCATCAGAAGGTGGAGGAAGCTACCGAAAGACTCACAACAGCTGAGCGGAGTCAAGACGAAGCCGACGAGAATCTACGTTATGCCACACTTGGACTGAAAGAAGGAGTGATACCCGTAAGCAATGTCCTGGAAGCCCAGACAGCCTGGTTGTCCGCCCATTCCGAATGTGTTACGGCACGTATCGATCTCCGTCTGGCAAATCTTTATCTAGACAAATCTATAGGAACATTGACATATAAATAAAATCGTATATAGAAATGAAAAAAAGTAAGAATATCACAACAATTCTCGTCGCCGCTTGTATCTTAGTCGGCGTCATAGTGATCGTAATCATAGTAGGACTGACTATGCCCGACCATCCTGATATTATACAGGGACAAGCTGATAATACTGATTACCGTATGTCGTGTAAAGTACCGACCCGTGTCAAAGAACTGCGTGTCAAAGAGGGTGATACCGTTCATCGCGGTGATACGCTCGCCATACTTGAAGCCCCGGATATACAAGCCAAACTGTCGCAGGCGGAAGCTGCATATTCTGCCGCAGAGGCAATGGACCAGGAAGCACAGAACGGTACAAGACAAGAACAGATACAGCAAGCTTTCGATATGTTACAGAAAGCGAAAGCCGGAGTTGTGGTTGCCGAAAAGACATATAAACGTGTGAACCGTTTGTTCGAGAGTGGGGTGATGGCAGAACAGAAACGTGATGAGGCCCGTGCGCAATACGATGCCATGGTAGCTACAGAGAAAGCCGCCAGTGCTCAATATGACATGGCATTGAATGGTGCCCGCCGTGAGGAGAAAGCTGCTGCCGGAGCTCAGGTGCTCCGTGCAAAAGGGGCTATAAAGGAAGTTGCTTCTTATGTATCAGAAACAGTGCTGATAGCTACCACCGACGGTTATGTCACGGAGATATTCCCTGAAATCGGAGAACTCGTCGGGACAGGTGCACCTATTATGAATATAGCCAGCAACAGTGACGTGTGGTTCACATTCAATGTACGTGAAGATCTTTTGCCTGGATTGAAAATCGGTACCGAAACCAGTGTTTATGTACCGGCTATCAACAAAAATGTGAAAGTGAAAATAACGTTGATGAAAGAAGTTGGTACTTTCGCCGCATGGAAAGCCACAAAAGCCTTGGACGGTTTCGATCTGAAAACATTCGAGGTTCAAGCTCATCCTATTCACCAGCAAGATGTGGATGGAGTAAGATGTGGAATGTCCGCTATATTGAAAAAGTAAATATACAAATAATGAAACAACTATATTATCAATTAAAAGCAATCATATACCGTGAGTTGAAGATATTCGCCCATCGTCCGTTGTTTCTTTTCACGATGATTGTGGCCCCGGTGGTGTGCATCATCTTCTTCACGACGCTGATGGGTGGCGGACTTCCTACAAAATTACCGGCCGGATGGGTGGATGAAGATGACACTCATGTAACGCGCATCGTAGGCAGAATACTCGGTTCAATGGAGGAAACCGAACTGAAAACACGTTATTCCAACTTTGACGATGCCCGCAAGGCGATGCAGAAAGGGGAGATATATGGTTTCTTTTACATACCCAAAGGACTGACGGAGAAAGCAATCGCAAATCGTCAGCCTAAACTATCTTTCTATACCAATGAAACCTATTTCGTACCCGGCACACTGTTGATGAAAGATCTACGATATATCTGTGAATTGGCGGGATTGGCACTGACACGTGAAAATCTTTACGGACATGGTATGACAGAGCGTCAGGCCATGGGGGTTATACAACCGATAGTCATAGAGACTCATCCGCTGAACAATCCATACTTGAACTATTCCGTTTATCTGAGCAATATCATCCTGCCAGGAATACTTATCCTGCTTGTCATGTTGTCTACTACCTATACGATAGGTTTGGAGTGGAAACGCGGTACACAGCGTAAACTGTATCGAATGAGCGGATACTCGTCGACGGTAGCCCTGCTGGGGAAACTGTTGCCCCAGACGTTCTTGTTTTCGTTGATATTCATATTTTATGATGTCTATTTTTACCGTTTCCTGTTGTTCCCATGCAATTCGGGAATACTGTCGATGATGATACTAGGAATTGTTACAGTACTTGCTTCACAATCTTTCGGCGTATTCCTTTTCGGGGCGTTTATAGGACAGATGCGTCTGTCGATGTGTCTCTGTTCGTTGTGGGGCATCCTGTCATTCTCATTGGCGGGCTTCACATATCCGGTTCCGGCAATGGACGGTTTCCTTCAGAAACTGTCGTGGCTGTTCCCGCTGCGTCACTATTATCTGATTTATGTGAATCAGGCGCTCGACGGCTATTCCATCGCCTACGTATGGCCGTCGGTGGTAGCGTTGCTGTTGTTCCTTCTGTTGCCAGCTACCGTATTGTGGCGTTATCGTGCAGCTTTCCTGAAGTATAAATATAAACCTTGATAAGTGATGAAAATAATACATAATATATTAGAAATCTGGTATAATGAATTTACCACAGTGATGCGTGATAAGGGCATACTGATATTTATAATTTTTGTGCCGTTATGTTATCCGTTGCTCTATTCATACGTTTATACGAACGAAGTGGTGCGCGACGTGCCGGCGGCAGTGGTTGATGACAGTAATACACAACTCAGTAGAAAATTCATACGTCACATGGACGCTTCACCTGACGTGTGTATAGCAGCTTATTGCTCAAATATGGCAGATGCGGAAGAATTGCTGAAACAGCAGAAAGTATACGGTATCGTGCATATCCCGTCTTCTTTTATTCTCGATTTATGGCATCATGAACAGACACACGTAGGACTCTATTGCGACATGTGCAGTATGTTATATTACAAAGCCTTGATGATTACAGCTACCAATGTATCGTTGGATATGAACAAAGACATTAAGGTGGAGCGATATATACCCGCCACGACCGACCGTGAAAAAGAGATTATCCGTATGCCTATTGACTATGACTACGTATCTCTTTATAATCCCCAAAGCGGTTTTGCGGCTTTCCTGATACCGCCTGTGTTGATGCTTATTATCCAACAGACTCTTTTCCTTGGTATAGGAATGTCCATGGGTGAATCAAGGGATAAATACAGTGGGAGTGTCATACCCTTCAAACCTGCCTACAAGAATTCGGTGAATATCGTTTTGGGTAAGGCGATCATGTACTTTATGCTTTATTTGATCATGGGAATTTATATGTTCACTTTCGTAACGCGCAGTTTCGGTCTGCCGCAGTTGGGCAATTATCTTACTTTCCTCGCCTTTCTGGTTCCATACCTGTTGGCATGTATATTTCTAGCGATGGTATTGTCGTCTTTTGTCTATCACAGGGAAGACTGTATCATGTTGTTTGTGTTCCTGTCAGTCCCGTTGCTCTTCCTTTCGGGTATATCGTGGCCGGGTGCAGCCATGCCGATGTTTTGGAAATATGTATCATGGCTTATGCCTTCATCTTTCGGAATGAACGGTTATGTGCGCATCACAGGTTGCGGTGCATCGCTTGCCGACGTGTCATTTGAATTTAAGGGATTGTGGATACAGGCAATTGTTTATTTTATGATCGCCTGTATGATGTATCACCGTGAGATAATGCGTATGCTGAAAAGGTACAGTGTTCAAAAGTGACAGACTAATTATGGCGTGTCATTGTCTAAGTGTCCATCTGATACCTTTCGCCATGCGTAGTTCGGTCTGCATATAATGATTGCCCGTGTTCAGTTCGAACGTGGTGGGGATGTCTTGCGCCTGATAGTGTGCGCAGAGCCATCGCGTATTTTCTTCAACCCGCTGCAAGACCTGATTGCGGACATGACTTTCACGGTCGCCCAACGAGAGATAGATGCTCGACAACTGTCTCATGAGTGTGTGACTGTCAGCGTATTCGATGAAGTCGGGATACCAGAACGATCCCGATCCCGATATCACGCCGTCGAACATATCCGTGTGATATACTGACCACAAGGCAAACAGGCCCGCCAACGAATAACCGGCGATGAAACGGCGGGTCATAGTCAAATTCTTTTCCACCGTCGGAATAATCTGCGAGGTGAGCACTTGCAACCATTCTTCACCTCCGCCTGTGCAGGCGGTGTCCCCGGCAAAGAGTTTGGCAGAGGGCCACGGCGACATGTCCCTGTTCCAGTCTACCCCGTCTATTTCCACAAGGACAAAACGTTTGGTACCTGTTTTCGAACATTGTTCCCATACTTTTTCGCCCTCATGCTGGAAAGTATGAAGATAAATAATCGGTGCAGCCTTGTCTGTATCACCGAAGATGCGGATATTCTTTCCTGCTATATTCATCGTGTTCCTCTTGCTTTATGTTCGATTATGTATTCAGTCAATCATCAGCAAAAGTAATATAAATAACTGAAACGGTGAACGTCATTGAATAATTTTCTTTATCTTTGCCGATAAATTGGTAAAAAACAAATAAAATGAAGATACATGACATTCCCGTTTTGCTGCTTACAGGTTATCTGGGCAGTGGAAAGACAACACTCGTAAACAAAATACTGAAGAACGAGCGCGGCATCAAGTTCGCCGTCATCGTCAACGATATCGGAGAGGTGAACATCGATGCAAACCTTATCGAACAGGGCGGTGTCGTAGGACAGAAAGACGATTCGCTCGTGGCTCTGCAGAACGGTTGCATCTGTTGTACGTTGAAGATGGACCTCGTGCAACAACTCTCAGAGATTGTAGCCATGCAGAAATTCGACTACATCGTGATAGAGGCAAGCGGTATCTGCGAACCTGCCCCTATAGCCCAGACCATCAGTGCTTATCCCGAAATGTATCCTGAATATGCCAAGGACGGTTCTGCCCGGCTCGATGCCATCGTCACTGTGGTGGATGCTTTGCGTATGCGCGATGAATTTGAAAACGGAAACGATCTGATGGCGAAAGATCTGGGAGAGGACGATTTGGCCAGTCTGGTCATTCAACAGGTAGAATTCTGCAATATGGTGCTGCTCAATAAGGCATCGGAAGTGAAACCGGAAGAGTTGGCCAAGTTGAAAGAAATTATCCGTGCCCTCCAACCCCAAGCTGAAATATTGGAATGCAATTACGGTGATATAGCCCTTGATAAAATACTCAATACAAATCTTTTTGACTTCGACAAGGTTGCCACTTCCGCCAAATGGATAGAGGCGATAGAAGAGCATGAGGAAGAAGAGGATGGCGATGAGAGCGGTGAGGCCCTCGAATATGGCATCGACACCTTCGTCTATTGCCGTCGGCCGGCTTTCAATCTAGGCTTCTTTGATGAGTTTGTGGCCCGTAAATGGCCCAAGAGCATCATCCGTTGTAAAGGCATGTGCTATTTCCGTGACGAACGCGATACCTGTTATGTGTTTGAACAGGCAGGTAAACAGGTCGGGTTGCGCAATGCCGGACAATGGTATGCCACGATGCCGAAAGATCAACTGGAACAATTGAAGGCTCAGAATCCAGGACTTGTGCAAGACTGGGACGAGAACTACGGCGACCGCATGCAGAAGATTGTGTTCATCGGGCAGAACATGGATAAAAAAGCCATCTGCGAGGAGTTGGACAAATGCTTGGAGAAATAAGAGAAATCAAACTCATTTGATATTTTTGCAATCTGAACAAATATATAATGAATATGGCAGAGAGAACATTTAAGCAGGCTTTGGAACATCGCCGCACCTATTATGCGATTGGTAGTGAATCACCAGTCAGTGACGAGAAAATAGAAGAACTTATCAAGTTCGCAGTAAAAAACGTGCCCAGTGCATTCAATTCACAATCCACCCGTGTGGTCTTGCTGTTAGGTGAAAACCACAAACGTCTGTGGACAATCACCAAAGATATACTAAGACGCATTGTTCCGGCAGATGCTTTCAAAGCCACCGAAGACAAAATCAACAATTGTTTTCTGGCAGGGCATGGTACCGTGCTGTTCTTCGAAGACCAGGAGGTAGTGAAGGGATTGCAAAATTCATTCCCTTCTTATGCAGACAATTTCCCCGTTTGGTCGCAACAGACATCAGCTATGCATCAGTTGGCTATATGGACAATGTTGGAGGATTTAGGTTTTGGCGTAAATCTTCAGCACTACAATCCGCTGATAGACAAAGAAGTGGCATCTGAATGGCAGATACCAGACACATGGAAGTTGATCGCTGAGATGCCATTCGGCAATCCGTTAGCAGAACCAGGTGAAAAGCAGTTTAATAAGATAGAAGACCGCGTTAAGATTTTCAGATAAATCGTATACCAATAAAATAAAGTCCGCACTTTCACAAGTGCGGACAAGAAACATTAACTTTGATATTAAAAAAAATTACTATAAGTATCTTTTCATTTTATTTACTGCATATTCTTTTCATGTACGATTTTACATCCGTCCAATGGTAGTAAGGTCTTATATTGCTGTCTATCGGGATATTGCATTCTTTTTCATTGAGCATGAATTTTACAAGAATATCATCTGAACTTCCATGACGATAAAAAGTGAGTTGAATGTTTCCGGCCATCGGCGCAATCTTAAAGTCACTGAACACTTTATAGAAATCAGCAGGTTCAGAGACACTTCCGCAATATCCATCTATTCCCAGCAGAGAAACAAGACGCATAAGGTTCATATCATGACCGAAATAAAAAGTAGCCCCTGTCTTCTTCGTATCAATGTACGTGGATGCTTGATTCATCATGTCATTTAATAACGGCTTTTCGTTTTCAAGAGGTATTCCGTCATTTTTCGTATATTTGCCACAAGTGATATAAAAACGGGCGTTAAAGCATTGCCATAAATCAAACAATTCCTGTTTGTCGAATACATCATAAAATGAGATAGGCACCTCCATATCTTGCATATCTGAGGCTATCCAATATAAACTCCACATTAAATTAATGGGTTTTATATTCTTGTCTATAAACGTTTGACTGGTAAACAATGAATGAACGAGACGGTCTGGTCTTAACAGTGAAGTCTCAAATCTATTCAGTTCTTTATGCCAAGTGCTTGATTCCAGATCAAAACTGTCCGAACGGCTCGTGTGATAGTTCATGATGTCAGCATCACGCTTCGTCGCATTTCTGGATATTGATAAAGAAGGATTCTGCTCCTTCAGTCTTTCACAAAAGGCATCCATACTTAATATGCTCCTAATCACAAGTGATGACCGGGCAGTGATAACGCTACTGTCATTAAAGACAGAAGGTGACGATTCAAACATTCTTTCAGCTATGCCCCTATATTGTTTAACACCTAACGAAGAAAGATCCCCGTCTCTGTCCTTTGAATCTTGATAGACGATTTTTAACCGTGACAAGACATCTTTGCCTAACGGAGACAGTGCATTATGGGTATTCGCACTGTTTAGTAATGTTATCATATCCCGATAATCTTTATCATCCAGAAGATATCGGGACCCATGACGGCCATACATGCAAATGTAAAATGGAGTATAACCTACAGGAACCGCCGTCTGCTTTTCTTTTGGAGATTGGTATGCATAATACACTCCGCCCGATTTGCAAAGATCTTCATAAATTTCCTTTTTAGTTGTTTGACCATGTAGAGTGGAAAAAACAACTAAAAGGAATGTATAGAATAAATAACTCCGCTTATTCATAATCTGGATTTTGTTTCAGATTCGGATTGGTAGTAAACTCATCTTGCGGGATAGGGAACATTTTGTATTTCGCAGCTACATCGGTACCTACATAAGTACCTGCACTGCCATCTCCACCTTTCCAGTCCCAGTTGTATCCAGATGTGAATTTCCCGAAGCGGATGAGGTCTGTACGACGTACACACTCCGTATATAATTCCCTGGCACGTTCATCCAGAATAAAATCCAAAGTCAGTTGACTATCAGATATTTTCCCTGTCACACTATTTGATCCATATTTCCCTGACATATATGCCCGTTGACGAACTTCATTAACATATCCCAGAGCTTCCTCGCGAGAGCCACCTCCACCCCGTAAGATAGCCTCCGCTGCCATCAGATATGCATCTGCGGTACGAAACATCGGATAATCTACTGATGAATATACGGTTCCACCGTTTACGATTTCTTTTCGTGAACTGTAGACGTTACGCCATTTTATACAAGCATAACCTTGACTGAAATCTTTTTTGAATCCTTTTCCTTCTGCCCATGTATTCTTCGTATGCCCGATACTAAAAAACTGTGCACGTTTATCCATCTTATTATCACCCCACGTGTCATTTACATCAAAGGTTTGGTCTGCTTCATCAAATTTATTCACTAAGGTAGTTTTACAACGTCCATTTCCCCAACCGCGTGTACCAATACCTGTCTGATAATAGTTATTCATACTACCATTGACAAGAGCCTTTATCAGGAAATTCGTTCCGGCGCTACCTTGAGCATTGTCCGCATCTTGGTCAAGTCCCCATATTATTTCAGTGCAATTATTATTGTCAGCAAGGAAGATCGTTCTATAATCTTTAGCTAATGGATATTTTCCACAATCGATAACTTTTTTGGCATACTTGTATGCATCGGCATAATGATTTTCGCCAGTCCATGCTTCAGCGTTGAGATAATCCCTTGCGAGAAGGAACCATACGGCTACTTTGTCTATCCGCCCATAAACCTTATCACCGGCATCCTTAATATCCGATTCCAAAGCAAGAAGTTCGGAAACAGCATAATCATAGATTTCCTTTCTTGATTTCTGTGATGGAATAGTACCTGTCTCCATTGTCTCATCAATATATGGCGCAGCCCCATAAAGATCGCATATCATACTGTAACAGTAAGCACGAATGAAACGTGCCTCAGCGCGGTAGTTGAGATAATCTACTTTCAACGAATCATATACATTGCGCTTTTTCAGATTATCTTCCGTACATTGTTTCAGAAACTCATTGCAATATCCGATAGCCATGTAGAGGCGATAATATGGATAACTGATTACTTTCGTAGAAGGATCCCAATTCATATACAAAAGTGATAATGTACCATGACTGCCTCCAGCATGAAAGCATATTTCGTCTGTACAACATTCCTGTACATAAAACAGACTGCGCGTATATCCGCTGTAGCCTTCATCTATACCCGTTACATCACCATCTCCGCCATCTCCGCCTTTTTGTCCTGTTTGTATCAGAGATGCGTAGCACTTCGCCAGAGCTCCTTTGTAACCTGCAGTTGTACTGTAAACATTGTTTTCGGTCAACTGGTTATTGTCTAACGGTTGTGTATCCAAATCACCGGTACACGAACAACAACCCAAAATCAGCAATAATGATATTGCGATATTTAATAATCTATCTTTCATATTCTAGTTCCTCTCATTTTAAAAGTTTAAATTTAATCCAAGAACGAACACTCTCGGATGTTGATATACTTGTGTATCGATTCCTGAATATATTTCGGGGTCGACACCTGAATATCCAGTAATAGTACATACATTCTGTACAGCGAATGATACACGGAGATTACTTTGAGAATTCCATAATTTTTCTATCGTATACCCCAATGTTATGTTGTCGATTCTGAAGAATGAAGCATTTTCAAGGAAATAATCTGTATACAAACGCTGTTGCGTGAAGTTTGTTGACAACGTACTGCGTAATATGTTTCCAGATGTACCTTGTGAACTATACAAGTTATCATAAGAGTCGGATGCGGCAACATAATTGAATACATAATTACCGAAACTACCATGTCCATTGATACCCAAGTCCCAATTTTCATAAATCAATTTAGTGGACAGTCCACAGAAATATGGAGCTTGCGAACTCTTGCCGGTCACATATTTGTTTGCATCTTCCTCTGATGTTGTAATGTTGTTGTCTTTGCCTACATACTTACCATCCAAAGGTTTTCCGTTTTCATCATAAGCTTGTTTCAGCAGAAAGAATGTGTAAGGTGTTTCACCGACTTTATGTATCTGCAAATATTTTCCAGTACCACCGGCATTACCTGTTTTTACATAATTTCCATCTGTATCAATGGTATTGAGTTTCGTAATACGTGATTTGTTCCATGTAAAGTTGGCATTAATATCCCATTCTATTTTGCTCGTTTTAACGGGTATCGCACTTACTGCAATTTCAATACCGTCATTTTTCATAGACCCGATATTGGTCGTTATCATGTTAGTGAAATTACTTCCTGCAGGTACATATATCGTATTAAGCAAATCGTTCGTTTTACGATGATAATAATCCAGTGAACCAGAAATACGGTTATTTAAGAATCCCCAGTCCAATCCGATATTGTATGTCGTAGTCGTTTCCCATTTGATATTAGGATCATATCCATTCGGACGGTATGTCGTTAGCCATGTATCTCCGAACTGATATCTTGATTCATTATATGATGCCGTGTAAGTTGACTGATAAGGATAATCGGAACCGATATCCTGTTGTCCCGTCTTACCGTAACTGAGTCTCAGTTTTAAGTTAGAAAGATCCTTTATCGAAGATAATAGTTTCTCGTTATTGATTCTCCATGCCGCAGCAACTGAAGGGAAATATCCCCATCTGTTACTGGATGAAAAACGAGATGATGCATCTGCGCGCAGGGTAGCCGTTATCAGATATTTGTCATTGAATCCGTAATTCATTCTACCATAATACGACAACAGATAACTTTCGCTTTCCTGATGAGATGGTGAGATCAACTGTTTTCCGGATGTATCATCGGTTTGACTAGTGAATTTGTTCCAAAAATGCTGCCAGCCATATCCTACCATCATATCTAAAGCATGTTTCCCGAATTTTTTGTTATAATCAGCATATAAATCCAGTAAATAATTGTGTTTCTTCTGTGTAGAACTGTAAGCAAGACCGGTACCGTCTTTCTGATTAGAGATATACATCGAGGGTGCATATTGTGGCACATTCTTGTCATAATCGCTCTTCAACACATCGTAACCCAAATTGAGATTAAAACGTAAGTCCTCAAAATGATGAACCTTATAATCAAACATGATATTTCCTATAGAACGTTTTACCTTATTGGTAAAATCCGAAAGATAAAGTTCTGCTATTGGATTATTGGGAGCGATGGCTATTGGAACTCCACCGGACATCCATGTATAATATCCCAAACCTACATTATTTGTATAAGTTGCATTGACAGGACGTGTCGGGTCAAAGAATATAGCATCATTTACTACAGAACTGGAAATATCATCATTATCCTCATAGCTGGCTTTCACATTTATATTGATTTTCAGATGATTGTTAAGCAGTGTCGGCGACACCCCGAATCCGGCATTGTAGCGTTTGTACGAATTTGTCTTAATAATACCATTTTGATTTGTATAGCCGACTGAAATCCGATAAGGAGTATTCAAAAAGGCACCTGCAATAGATAAATTATGATCTTGTCCTACGGCAGTACGGTAGATTTCATTTTGCCAGTCGGTAGAAGATGTACCCAATGTAAAACCGGTTCCCGGGTTGGCCTTCTCGGCAAAAACAGTTTTATATTCGTCAGATGACAATACATCCACTGTTTTGGTTTTATTGCTCAGTGAGAATGTGGAAGAATAATTGAATTTCGGTTTAGAATTCGAACTACCCTTTTTAGTCGTAATAATAATAACGCCATTAGAGGCACGTGAACCGTATATCGCGGTAGACGACGCATCTTTAAGAACCGTAAACGATTCTATGTCTGCCGGGTTTATACTTCCTATAATATTAGAAGAACCATTGATGGAACTATTATCCACAGGTACTCCGTCAATCACGATCAGAGGGTCGTTGGATGCCGAAAGAGATGCGCCCATACGTACTCTTATCGTTGAACCGCTGCCCGGGGCACCGGAACTGGATATGACTTGAACACCGGCGATTTTACCAGTAAGAGCATCTTGAGCTGTCACTTGGCTACCTTTATTAAGTTGATCAGGTTTGATACTTAAAATAGAACCCGTCGCATCCGATTTCCTTACCTGTCCATATCCGATGACCACAAGATCGTCTAATACTTTTGAGTCCTCCTGGAGTACGATAGACTTCATACCCGAGGAACTTACCGGCAGTTCCATCTTTTTAAAGCCTACATAACTTACGACAATAATCGCATTTTTACCAGGCACAGTCAGTGAGAAGTTTCCATCCACATCGGTGATAGTACCTAAATTAGATCCTTTTACTACAACACTAGCTCCGATAATCGGTTCTTTCGAAATGTCAGAGACATGACCTTTAATAGTTAGGTTCTGTCCATAAACAAGAATAGATAAGAAACAACTTATCAAGACAAGCATTGTTCTTCTGTTTAATTTGAATTTTTTCATGTTTATCAATTATTAATTTAAACACTGCAAAATTATGGAAAGAAAAGCATAATCACATCAGTGTGTAGAAAAGCAACATTGAAAAAGTAACTTTTCAAAAAAAGTAAAGCATTGATAATAAACGAGATATAAAAAATGGCGAAGGAAAAAAAGTAAATAGTAGAATGGGTATGGGTAAATATTTTTTTCGGTCAATTCAGGAGAAAACGTTTAACATAAATGTAATATGTCATCCATAAATTCATTTTTGGATATGGAAAGCCTGTTTCTGACCCGTTGTCTGTAATTGTATACTGTCTGAACGGAATAATGCAACAACTCTGCTATTTTAGAATTATCCGTGATACCTAATCGAATCAAGGCATATATTCTTAATTCAGGGGACAGCAACTCATTTCCTTTTATTTTTATTTCTTTCCCAGGCAACATCAGTTGATTGAAAGATTGAATGAAATGAGGGAAAAGTTTGAGAAATATTTCATCGAAGTGATGGAAGAAAGCTTTTAATTCCTCAGCTTCCATAGACGTCTCATTGAGCTCTTTACGAACCTCGTTGATTTTGCCGGCTATTATTTTTCTATTCATGGAAATACGCGATTCCTTTTGTTTGTTGATATAAGAAGAACACAGATCAAATAACTGGACTATATATTCCTCTTTAATCCTATTGGATTCACTCAAACTGTTATTCAGTGTAGCCAACTTATTGTTAAGCGTCAAAAGTTGTTCGTTTCTATTGTCAAGCGATTCATGCATATACACCAATTCGTGGTTTCTCTTCCGTAACTTTACATATACCACAACAAAGAACAACAGCAAGATGGAAATCACCAGAATAAAAATAGTGCGCAGACGTGCTTCCTTTTGCATCTTATATCCGTATGTGGCAGATATGATAGGTAATACTTCTGATACAAAACTCATTCTGCAACGTGCATGACAGAACACTATATCTTCCATTGAACAAGTTATATAATTGTAAGCCCTGCTGATATCTCCTTTTTTATATAACAAGACAGCAAGCTGCTGCAATGCCATATATTCTTTTTTGGTTTCCGACAAGTCTAATATGGAAGTAAGTGTTAGGTAATATTCTTCCAGGTCTCGACGATTCAGACTGTGATATGTTTCTGCCAGTCGAAAAGTTATATTCGAATTTTTTGAAACCTCTTTAGGATTTTTCTTGATGTAGGCTGACAATAAAGAGAGTGCTTTGTCTGATTCCCCTTTCAGACAATACTCTTCACTTTTGTTACAGGCATAACTGGAAGAATTGATTGGTGTCTCTTTTAAAAGAAGGTTCAGATAATACAGAGTCTTGTTTTTGTATTTTAGTTTTTCTGTGTTGGTGAAAGCATCAAGATATAGTAAATAATTGATGGAATGATACAAATGATAATAATATCGCCTGTCGATTGTAGATGATTCCGGATTAAGTGTCTTGAGCATATCGAGAGCCTCTTGGAAATGACCAAATTTCTTTTCCACTTCGATAATGTTCATTAAGGCCGTTTCCAATTCGGCTTCATTATTATTTTGTTTGGCCACATCATAGCTCGCTTGTGCATAGTACATGGCAGAATCAAGTCTGTAACTGATGTACTGTTTATGTAATTCTGTATAAACCCTGAATAATTGGTCTCCTTTCGACACTTGCAAGAGAGAAATGTAGAGAGAAATCTTTTTTTGTTTTACTTTTTGGATCTCAGAACGTTGTTTTATCGAATTGTCAAGCAATAATAGATTACTCTCATTATTTATTGAAAACGATGACAATGAGAAATAAATGGTTAAAATAGTAAATAGTATCTTTCTTTTCATTGATGTATTTTATTACTTCCGCCTTCAAAGATAACACTATTTTTATAAATACAGTCCAATATTTCCAGTTTATTCTTATTTTTAGTAAATAGGACTTTTATTCATTGAGGTATTCCCTACATTTTTATACTAAGTTTCTATTAGAAACCTAGTATATCTAAAAACAAATTACTATATTTGCACGATAAAATATGATTATTATGGAAGAAAACCTACTTAAAGCGGAATATCTCAATTGTCCTATCCGACAAGTAATCAGTCGTTTCGGCGATAAATGGTCTATGCTTGTCCTTTTTCATCTGTACAAGAGCGAGAAAGGGATACTGCGTTTCAATGAACTGCATTCCCGAATGACCGACTGTTCACAGAAAATGCTTTCACAGACACTGAAAAACCTCGAGAAGAATCATCTCGTAAATCGTAAGATTTATCCTGTTGTTCCTCCCAAGGTGGAATATTCGCTAACACAGACGGGTATGTCACTGATGCCGAATCTTGAGGGACTGATCTCGTGGGCTAAAGCTAACTTCGACAGTGTGGTAACCGACTAATTACTGTTTATTGACAGAACAACAAAGGAATTTGTTACATAGGATAAAGTTGAATAGTCGTTTTTTTATTACTTTTGCATCGTATTTTAACTACTAAATCATAAGAAAAAGACTATTCTGATGAAAATGAAAAAGAACCTCTTATTATTATTTTGTTCGGTGATGTGCTCATCCATGTATGCACAGCACCCGATTATCACGACTAAGTATACCGCCGATCCTGCACCGATGGTTTATCAAGACACCGTCTATCTGTACACCACCCACGATGAGGACAACGCCGACGGTTTTCTGATGAAAGACTGGTTGCTGTATACATCCACAGATATGGTCAACTGGACCGACCATGGAGCTGTGGCGTCACTGAAAAGTTTCAGTTGGGTCAACAAGGACAATGGCGCCTGGGCTATACAGGTAGTCGAGCGCAATGGCAAGTTTTATATGTATTGTCCCATCCATTGCAATGGGATAGGTGTACTTGTTGCCGACAGTCCTTACGGACCCTTCAAAGATCCGATTGGCAAACCGCTGGTATGGCAGAAGGAAAACTGGTATGATATCGATCCTACCGTGTTTATCGATGACGACGGTCAGGCATATATGTATTGGGGCAATCCCGACCCCTATATGGTCAGACTCAATAAGGATATGATTTCTTATTCGGGAGAGATCAACAAGTATGTCCACCCCGAACATTATCAGGAAGGTCCGTGGTTCTATAAGCGTGCCGGTCATTATTATCTGGCTTTCGCATCCACTTGCTGTCCCGAAGGTATCGGGTATGCCATGAGCGATTATCCCGCAGGTCCTTGGACCACCAAAGGGTATATCATGGCACCTACTGAAAAGAGCAGAGGCAACCATCCCGGATTGATGGATTATAAAGGAAAATCGTATGTTTTCGGACTCAATTACGACCTGATGCACCATAATGGCATCATGGAACATCACGAACGTCGTTCAGTATCGGTAGCTGAGATGCATTACCGTCAGGACGGCACAATCGAAGAAGTGCCTTATTGGTCGAAAGAAGGTGTGAAACAGGTGGAAAGTCTGAATCCATACCGACGTGTAGAAGCAGAGACGATGGCATGGGGAGAAGGACTGAAAACAGAAAAGATGACCGATGGTGGCATCGTGGTGAACAATATCAACGACGGCGACTATATCATGATTAAAGGTGTCGACTTCGGAAGAGGAGGAAAGACCTTCGATGTCATGGCAGAGACTCTCGGAGGAGGAACAATAGAATTGCGCATAGACAGTCTGAACGGTCGACAGTTGGGCACTTGCGATATTCAGGGTTCAAACAGTCAATGGAAAGAATATAAAACCAAAATAAGCAAATGCGTAGGCGTGCATGATTTCTATCTCGTGTTCCGCGGCAACAGTAGTCAGGATTTGTTCAAATTGGATTATTGGCAGATTAAGAGATAAAAATGAATATCAGAATAATCTGTTCCGTCATCATCTTGTTGCAGACATCGGTGACGGTCATGTCGCAAAGGGTGTTGAGGTATACTGCAGATAAGACAAAGGTGGATATCACAACTGTCGACGGGACACTGACCATCAGTCCTCTGACGGACAATTCCGTGAGGGTGAGGTTTAACCGGAAGATATACCGCGATATGCCTGAACTGGTATATGTGGAAAAACTGAAGACGCCCGTATTCCGTGTCAAGGACAGTCAAGACCAAATCACCATCGCCCTCAACGACCTGACCGTGTCAGTTGACCGCCGTACAGGACTAATCACCTACCTGAACCGTCAGGGACGACAAATCCTTGCCGAAAACGGACGCAGTCTGACACCTTCCATGATAGATACCGAACAGACCTATATAGCCGAACAGCATTTCGTATCACCCTCAGATGAACACCAGTACGGACTAGGACAGTTTCAGGACGGATACCTTGATGTACGGGGACTCTCCCGTCGACTTACTCAGGTGAATACACAGATATCCGTACCGATGATTGTGTCTAACAAAGGTTACGCACTGCTATGGAACAATTACGGCATGGTGGATTTCAATCCCTCCGACAGCCAAGTTGTGCTCTCCCGCCAGTCGGAAAAGGGGGAGGTCACGGAGGTGGATGTAACCACTACCGCCGGCAACAGGAAAGAACGACGCGAAAGCAATGTCTTCGAGACAGATATCAACGTGCAGAATACCGGCGACTATTCGTTCCTTCTCGATGTCGGACAGAAAATGGCCCGTAAACAGCATCTAGAGATAGACGGTCGCCCACTCATCAAGATGGAAAACTTATGGCTTCCGCCTACATCATCCGCGATAGTCCATCTTCCGGCAGGGATGCATCATGTGAAAGCCGTATTGACCAAAGACGATAAACCGGTACTCTATTATCATCAGATAACAGACCAGACCGTATTCCGTTCACCGGTGTCGCAGTGTGTAGATTATACCGTGTTTGCCGGTGATGCTGATGAGGCGATAGCCGCCTATCGCAAAGTGACCGGCGAGGCACCGATGATACCCCGTTGGGCATTGGGATATATCCATTGCCGCGAACGGTTTCATACGCAACAGGAGATATTGGAGACAGCCCGCAGATTCAGGAAAGAGTCTTACCCCGTGGATATGCTGGTTCAGGACTGGCAGTACTGGGGAAAATACGGGTGGAACGCGATGAAATTCGATGAAGACAGATACCCCGATGTCAAGCGTATGACCGATAGTCTGCATCTGATGAATATCAGGTTTATGGTCTCTGTCTGGTCCAACACCGAACATACCACGTCACTGGGGCGTGAACTCGACAGTCTGCATTATTTCATCCCCCATACCAACTGGGTCGACTTTTTCAATCCGAAGGCAGCCGCCTTCTATTGGTTCAATTTCAGCCGACGTATGCTCAGGCCTTATGGCATAGACGCATGGTGGCAGGATGCCACCGAACCCGAAAACGATGATCTTTGCGGCAGACGTATCAATAATGGGACCACCCCGGGCGAAGTGTTCCGTAACACCTATCCGTTGCTAGTCAACAAGACCGTATACGAAGGTTGCCGAAGAGATAACCCCGGACAGCGCACGATGATACTCACCCGATGCGCCTACACCGGCATACAGCGTTACAGTATAGCCAATTGGTCGGGCGATGTGGGGAACGACTGGGATACATTCAGAAGACAGATTACCGCCGGACTGGGACTGATGGCTACCGGACTGCCTTGGTGGACTTATGACGCAGGCGGTTTCTTCCGTCCCTCTGGTCAATACACAGATTCGCTCTATCACGAACGACTGATGAGGTGGGTACAGACATCCGTATTCCTGCCTCTGATGCGTGTGCACGGTTATATCACCGATACCGAGTTTTGGAATTACGGTCAGCAAGTAGCCGACAATGCCCATCAGTGTCTCAGTCTGCGTTACAGGTTACTGCCTTATATCTATTCCGCTGCCGCTGCCGTCACGATGGGCGGCGCTACGATGATGCGTCCTCTGATTATGGATTTCCCCGACGATACTGTCGCCCTCGGTCAGAAATACGAATATATGTTCGGCAAATCATTACTTGTATGTCCCGTTCTGGAACAGGGTATCAGTAAAATGCCCGTCTATTTGCCCGCACACACGGCATGGTATGATTTTGCTGAGAATAAAAAATACGACGGTGGCGCCACTTATCAGATGCCGGTCGTCCCTGAAAGGATTCCTGTCTATGTCAGGTCTGGTTCCATTATTCCGCTCGGACCGTCCGTCCAGAGTACGACAGAGGGCACTGATGCTCAGTGGGAACTACGTATCTATGGCGGAGCCGACGGCCGTTTCACCGTGTACGAAGATGATGGTACCACCTACGATTATGAGAAAGGGGCTTACGCCACGTACACCATCACCTGGCAGGACGATCACCGCACCTTAGAGATCGGTCAGCGTAAAGGCCGTTACGAAGGGATGTGTAAGGACCGTGCCTTGCGACTGGTCTATATCAATGGCGACGGACAAGGCGCAACCAAGACCGTCATGTATACAGGAAAGAAAATAACAATCAAATTATAAATAACATCAGATGAGAAAACTATTCATAAGCATTCTGCTTATTTCGTGTTCTGTAGCTTTTGCGCAGAACGCGGACCGTACGGTGAAGAGTCCCGACGGCAAGATTAGTGTTACCGTGACCGATGAGGCCGGTAAACCGCAGTATTCCGTAAACTATGGTGATAAAGTGTTTATCAGTCCTTCACGGTTGGGTATTGTGACCAACTATGACGACTATTCGCAGCAGTTGAAACTGAAAGACGTCAGCAACACCGTGGTTGACGAGCATTACTCACTGCCTAATATCAAACAGAGTCAGGTGCACTATGTGGCCAACGAGGCTGTGTACCATTTCTATCGGGACACCATTGATGTCCTCGACCTCATATTCAGGGTGAGCGACAGGGATGTGGCTTTCAGATATGTGATACATCCGTCAGGATACCGACTCAGTTGTACGATAACCAAAGAACTGACACAGTTCTGCCCGGCAGCGGGGAGCACCACGTTCCTCTGTCCGCAGACCAAGCCTATGGGAGGCTTCGCAAGTACATCGCCCAGTTATGAGACCTCTTATACATTAGATGACGCCATGGGCAAAAACGGTTGGGGAGAAGGATACACGTTCCCCTGTCTGTTCAAGAACAACCAGGACGGTTGGATGCTTATCTCAGAGACAGGCGTAGACGGCAGTTATTGTGCCGGCAGACTGTTGGGCGAGACCGACGGCACCTATTGTATCGGTTTTCCGCAGAGCGGCGAGTGCAACGGCAATGGAGGTGTATCGCCAGGAATGGCGCTTCCCGGTATGACACCGTGGCGTACCATCACCCTCGGACCTACACTGGCCAATATCGTGGAGACGACCGTTCCCTTCGATGTCGTGGACCGCAAGTACGAACCGTCCCGTAATTATACTTACGGCAAAGGTTCGTGGAGCTGGATTATCGGCATGGACCAAAGTTGCAACTATGATGAGCAGAAACGTTATATCGACTTTTCCGCAGCCATGGGGTATCAGTCGGTATTGGTGGATGCCTTGTGGGACAGACAGATAGGCCGAGATAAGATAGCCGAACTGGCCCGCTATGGTGCCGAGAAAGGTGTATCACTCTATCTGTGGTACAATTCCAACGGCTATTGGAACGACGCATGGCAGTCGCCCCGCGGCATCATGAGCGACCCCATCAAGCGCCGCAAAGAGATGAAATGGATGCAGCAGACTGGCATCAAAGGCATCAAGGTCGACTTCTTCGGAGGTGACAAACAGATTATGATGCAGACCTACGAAGGTATCCTCTGCGATGCCAACGATTACGGACTGGAAGTAATCTTCCACGGATGTACCATACCGAGAGGATGGGAGCGTATGTATCCCAACTATGTAGCCAGCGAGGCTGTGCTGGCGAGCGAGAATCTCCATTTCTCACAGGACTTCTGCAATAAGGAAGCCGTCAATGCCTGCATCCATCCGTTTATCCGCAACACGATAGGCAGTATGGACTTCGGCGGTAGTACGCTCAACAAGTATTACAATGCCGACAACAAGAGCGGCACCCACCGTCTCACCTCCGATGTATACGCCCTGGCCACAGCAGTACTGTTCCAGAGTGCCGTGCAGCATTTCGCCATGGCACCCAACAATCTGCAGGATGCCCCGTCGTGGGCCATCGACTTTATGAAGACTGTGCCTACAACATGGGATGAAGTGAAATATATCGACGGTTATCCGGGCAAATATATTATTCTTGCCAGACGCCACGGCAACCAGTGGTATATCGCCGGTGTCAATGCGGAGAAGAAAGAGTTGAAAAAGACCATCGTCCTGCCGATGTCGGCAACTACCGGACGATTTGCGATATATACTGACGACAACGCCCTGCAAGGTTCTGTCAAGACAATAAAAGGCAGCAAGCGAATCAGTATCAATATACCCTGCAATGGAGGTTTCGTGATGAAAACGATAGAATAAAATCAGTTTATACGATGAAAAAGACCTTGTTATCATTCATTCTGTTGCTCTTATGCTGTATCCTGTTCGCACAGTCACGGGGCAAGGTAGAGTACCTGAAGATGCCCTGTACCATGCTCACTGGAATCACACAACGTGATTATACCCTCTATCTGCCGCCCGGCTATGAAGCCGACA
>NZ_CALMHT010000129.1 GCF_937863835.1 uncultured Prevotella sp. | reverse complement strand
TACATTTGTTGTCGATAAATAAATAATATTATTAGATAGATAAACAAAAAAGTTCAACAATAAATAAAATTATCATGAAGAAATTTACTATTCTAACATTCACTATCCTTTGTGCAACAGCAACTCATACATTCGCTCAAGGTCCAAGCGGCGGTGGTAGCAGCAGTTCATCGGTGGCTTATTCCAGCGGTGCAACACTGACAATTAAAAGTGATTCTACTTATACCGGACAGGAATATAGCCAGACAAATTCAGACTATAATGTGGTGAAGGATACATGTGCTACTGCTACATTGACCAACTGTACACTGACTAAGACGGGGGCGACTTCCTCATCTGGTGATAACAGTAGTTTCTATGGTATAAATGCCGCTGTTTATGTATCAAAGGCAGGTGTACTTACAATGAAAGGCGGCACTATCACAACTAATGCTGATGGTGCAAATTCTGCTTTTTGCTACAATGGAGGTACGCTTAATCTCTACGATGTGACGATTGTGAACAATGCTACACGCTCACGTGGTCTTCACTGTACAGGTGGAAATGGTGCTACGATCAAGGCCTACAACTGTCATGTGACGACACTCAAAGGAACCAGCTCAACAATAGCCACAGATCGCGGTGGAGGTACTGTCTATGTCAACGGTGGCTATTATTCAGCCAGTGGTGCCAAATGTGCCATCGTATATTCCACAGGTGATATGACAGTAAAGAATATCGTAGGTTATTCGAATAACTCAAGCGAAGGTGATATAGCAGATATCGAAGGAGACAACTCTATTACAATTGATAGTTGTAATCTTACATGTTCAGGTACAAGTCGTGGTGTCATGCTTTACCAGAGTGGTTCCGGTGATGCCAGTGGCTATAACCCTATTATGAAAATCAGTAACTCATATATTACGCTCAAGAGCAGCGAAGCATCTTTTTGTGAGGTTCCTACAGCTGTGGATGCTTTTCTTACTTTGGATAAAGATACAATCATTTGTCCAAGTGGCGTCCTGGCATACGTTCACACGAATTCCAATTGGAGTAATTCCAATGCCAAATATCTGAATCTAAAATTGAAAAACGGTACATATACAGGCGCATTGAATGCCGATGCTACCGGAACAATCTATGTCAATGTGGCAAGTGATGCAGTATGGGAAGGTTCTATAGACAATGCAAGTACAGCCAAAGTCGACACAGTCGTTGTCAATGGTAAATGGGTTATGGATAAGGCTTCGAATGTGGATGTGCTGATTATCAACAGCGGAGCTACAGTTTACACGAATGGTTATACATTGACTAAGACAAAGATGACCAACAATGGTACGTTGGATACGACATCTACAGGTGTAACAGGTATAGATGCCATTATGACTGGGAATACAGTAGACAGTGGAAAGACATATACTATAGATGGTAGACAAGTAAATGGTGACAATTTACCAAGAGGCATTTATATAAGGAATGGGAAGAAGTTTGTGAAGTGACATTCCTATTTTTATATAAGTATTTTGAAATCGTGTATGTAGATTTTCTGCATGCGCGATTTTTGCTCGTTCAAATGTTTTGTTTATCTAAATCCATTAACTATATACATTGCAAGTATTTACAATAATACCATGCTTTTTTCGATGTAAATTAAAAAGAAAACTTTTTAATTTTGAGTCATTTTTTTGCTTATTTCTGTACAACGTATGGAAATAAACATTATCTTTGCAATTGAATACAAAAAACATTATTGGTAACTTTTTATTTAAATTCAGAAGAAAAATTTTCAAAAAAGAAAACTTTTCTTTAAATTTCAGACTAAAAGTTTTCCAAAACAAGAAAGATAAAAAATGAAAAACTTCACGATTACGAAAAGAGACGGGTCTGCAGATCAATTCTCGTTAGACAAAATCATGAATGCCATTATTAAGGCATTCGATTCAGTTAAAGAACCAATAGACTTGGGATGTATCTCAAAGATACTCAGTCATTTAGATATCAAAGAAGGTATCAAGGTGGAAGACATCCAGAATGAGGTGGAAGAGGCTCTGATGCGTGAAGGTTACTACCAGGTGGCAAAGAGTTTTATGCTTTATCGCCAGAGACATACGGAAGACCGTGAAACGATGGAGAAGTTGAACTTTTTGGCAGACTATTGTGAAGCGGCTAATGCAGCAAGTGGTTCGAAGTATGACGCCAATGCAAACGTAGAACATAAAAATATTGCGACTCTTATAGGTGAATTGCCAAAATCGAATTTCATTCGTCTTAACCGTCGTCTATTGACAGACCGTATAAAGAAAATGTATGGTAAGGAACTTTCCGATAAGTATATCGACCTGCTTACCCATCATTTTATATATAAGAATGATGAGACTAGTCTAGCTAATTATTGTGCATCCATTACCATGTATCCTTGGCTTATAGGTGGCACTACGGCTATCGGTGGCAATTCTACGGCTCCGACCAACCTGAAATCTTTCTGTGGAGGATTCGTTAATATGGTATTCATGGTTTCCAGTATGCTGAGCGGTGCTTGTGCTACACCTGAATTTTTGATGTACCTTAATTATTTTATAGGATTGGAATATGGAAAGGAGTATTATAAGGAAGCAGATAAAGTGGTGGACCTTTCTCTAAAACAGCGTACTCTTGATAAGATCATAACTGATTGTTTTGAACAGATTGTATACAGCATCAATCAACCGACAGGTGCCCGTAATTATCAGGCAGTATTCTGGAATATCTCTTATTATGATAAGTTCTATTTCCACAGTCTTTTTGATAATTTCTATTTCCCTGACGGCAGTCAACCTGATTGGGACGGACTTTCATGGTTACAGAAGCGCTTTATGAAGTGGTTTAATAAGGAACGCACAAAAGCCGTATTGACATTCCCTGTTGAGACGATGGCTCTTCTTACAGAAAAAGGAGACACAAAAGACAAGGAATGGGGCGATTTTACAGCAGAAATGTACTCGGAGGGGCATTCATTCTTTACATATATCAGTGATAATGCGGATTCTTTGAGTAGTTGTTGCCGCTTGCGCAATGAGATACAGGACAACGGATTCAGTTATACATTGGGTGCCGGTGGTGTAAGTACTGGTTCTAAGAGTGTACTGACGGTTAACTTGAACCGTTGTATACAATATGCAGTGAATAACAAACTGGATTATAAGGAATACCTGGGTGATGTGATAGATTTGTGTCATAAGGTACAGACTGCCTATAATGAAAACCTGAAAGAACTGCAGGCGCATGGAATGTTACCTCTGTTCGATGCCGGCTATATTAATCTCAGTCGTCAGTATCTTACGATAGGTGTAAACGGACTTGTTGAGGCAGCAGAGTTTATGGGACTTAAGATTAATGACAATCCGGATTATCTGAAGTTTGTACAGACCGTGCTGGGTATCGTAGAAAAATACAACAAACAGTATCGTACCAAAGAACTGATGTTCAACTGCGAGATGATACCTGCCGAAAATGTAGGTGTTAAGCATGCAAAATGGGATAGGGAAGACGGCTACTTCGTGCCACGTGACTGTTATAACAGTTATTTCTATGTAGTGGAAGACGATTCGCTCAATATCATAGACAAGTTCAAGTTGCACGGTGCACCCTATATTCAGCATCTTACAGGAGGTTCTGCACTTCACATGAATTTGGAAGAACATTTGTCCAAGGCACAGTATCGCCAGTTGCTCAAGGTAGCTGCAAAGGAAGGATGCAACTACTTTACATTTAATATACCCAATACAATATGTAATGACTGTGGACATATTGATAAGCGTTATCTGCATGAATGTCCAAAATGTCATAGTAAGAATGTAGACTATATGACACGTATCATCGGATATCTGAAACGTGTGAGCAATTTCTCTGAACCGCGTCAGCAGGAAGCACAAAGACGCTATTACGCAGAAAAAACAAAAATGTAATACTCTATTTCCAAGATGTTGAAATATGTAAATACAGGAATAGTGTTTCAGGAGATTCCTGATGAAGTGACACTATCGATAAACATATCCAATTGTCCGTGCCATTGTCCCGGCTGTCATAGTCAGTATTTGTGGCAAAATATTGGTGAACCGCTTACCCCGATCACCATCGACGGTTTTATCCGTCAGTACGGTAATGATATCACGTGTCTCTGTTTTATGGGAGGGGATGCCGAACCGGCTTATGTTAATACATTAGCTCGGTATATCCATCGAGAACATCCGCAATATAGAGTGGCTTGGTACAGTGGTAGACAACATATACCGCAGATGATAAACAAGACGGATTTTGACTATATCAAAGTCGGTCCATATATAGAACATCTCGGTTGCCTGAAAGACAAAACCACCAATCAAAGACTCTACAAACATGCTGTAGGGGATGATTTCATGGATATTACGCCAACATTCTGGAAAAAATAAATCTGTTTTCGATAAAAAGACTTACCTTTGCAGTCGATATGCAGATGCAACGTCCAAAATTAGCAATTATAGACCCCAACACTCTTGCAGTGTTGGGGTTAAAATCTATATTACAGAGTGTAATGCCAATATTGACGGTAGAGACTTTCAGTTCTCTGGAACAACTGGAAGCGGGAGATGCAGAGAATTTCTTTCATTATTTTGTAGCTACCAATGTCATCTTGGAAAATCGCCAGTTCTTTATAGAAAGGCGTCATAAAACGATTGTATTGACCACTTCCGTAGATCCCAATTCCCAGTTGAGCGATTTTCATTGTATATGTATCAATCAGGGTGAAGAACAATTGGTCAAGTCTCTTCTGTCTTTAGAACAGAGCGCTCATGCGCATGGCCGAAATTTTCCGCCGATTCCCAAAGTACTTGAAACCAAATTATTAAGTGACCGTGAAATAGAGGTCCTTTCGCTTATTGTTGAGGGATATATCAATAAAGAGATAGCCGATAAACTTCACATAGGTTTGTCTACCGTTATCACTCACCGGAAGAACATTATGGATAAACTGGGCATGAAGAGTGTGTCTGCACTTACTATCTATGCAGTTATGCACGGATATGTCGATATCAATAAAATCTGAGATTCCTTTTCTTCGGTCTTTTTGTATGAATGATGGGCATCACCTAACAAAAGGACAAAAAAAATCGAGAAGTTTCCTCCCCGAATCAAGCCTGTTGCAGTAAAAACTGCATACAGGGGCATCTCTTGTTATCCTTTCCCTAATTTTTCAATCTTTTACCTTTAACTTGTTTTCTAATACCTCGTTGTCCTTACAATCTTTTGTTTACCTTAACTAATACCAAACATATACCTAAATAACTATCTACTAAAACCTTATATTTACCTACCTATTGAAATTCATTATTAACCTTTTGACGATGCAAAGGTATAACGAATTTAAGTGTAATGCAACACTTTTACCTATCTTTTTTATAAAACCATTTCAAAAATTGATGTAAATCAATAATTATGTGTGCGAGAACAATATGTTACATAGCATTTTTCTAAGTGATGACTACTTTCTGAATTTTGTCTACGAATTTAATAAAGGAATAGTTCTAAAGTCTAATTTTAATAAAATATTACAGTTGTAGAGGGGTATACGTTAATTATAACTAAATACATGTAAAAATAAGCACAATATAGCGATTTTTTTAATATATTTGCGAAGTTACAATTACGAAATACGGGAGCTTATGAGATACAGATTATTACATATAATCATTCTTTTTTTCAGCACCATGCAGGTGTCTGCAAAGACTATATGTAATACGGGTGCTTCCAAGGTACACTTGTATGTTTCACTCATGTTTGTAGGTCTTTTCTTGGCCATAGCTATCATGTTATATATTCTGGTTATGTTTTTGCGGCGACAGGTCAAGACATCAGATGATAACAGGGAAGAACTCCTTATCAAGTACAAGACCATTTTTGATAATGCCATGATTGGTATCCGTCTATATGATAATCAAGGCAAACTCCTTGAAGCGAATGAATTATCCTGTAGTATATACGGAGTGACAAAAGAGAAATTGTTTAAGACAAACAATTGTATTTTTGAGAATCCTATCTTTTCTAATATTATAAATAGAGATCACCCGGAACCATATAATGGAATATTGGAAAACAATTATGATGAATTGATAAAAAAAGACTATTTTACAATTGGATTGCCTACGGGTATGCATTATGTGGAAACAAAGATCAATCCGCTATACGACAGTACTGATCATCTGAAATACATTATTGTAACATTTAGGGATGTTACAGATATGGTTAATACTCAGAAACAGCTCAAAATCGAGAAAGAGAAAGCTCAGACATCCGACCGCCTCAAATCTGAGTTCCTGGCAAATATGAGTCATGAAATTCGTACTCCTCTTAATGCAATCGTAGGATTTTCAGATGTTGTAAGTAATATAATTGCCGAGAACGAAGAACTGCGTGAATGTAGTAATCTTATCAATAAAAACAGTGTGACATTACTGGGTCTTATCAATGACATACTGGATTTGTCAAAGATAGAGTCGGGGGATATAGAAATAGTCAACCGTGAATTTAATATCTCCGAAATGTTCGACAAGGTGTACAGTTTACAAGAAAAGGAGAAGAACAATCCTGCTGTTGATTTTATTTGTGAAAAACCATATCAGACATGTCTCATTACATCCGATGAACATTATATATCACACGTATTGGAGATATTGGTATCCAATGCTTTCAAGTATACCAAGAAAGGGTATGTAAAGATGACATACGAATGTGAAGATACGGGTATTACAATAAAAGTGATAGACACGGGTATGGGAATTCCTAAAGATAAACAGGAAATGATATTCGGGCGATTTGAGAAACTGGACACTTTTAATCAAGGCACTGGATTAGGACTTTCTATCTGTAAAGCGATTATAGAAAGATGTGGAGGAAAAATAAGTGTGGAGTCGGAAATCAATGAAGGGTCGACATTTAACGTTTGGTTTCCCTGTCATGCTGAGATAATCAAATAAAAAAGCGACGTTTCAAATATTTCTGAAACATCGCTTTTTTTATTCAATATGTTTTCTTTATGATAAGAATCCCAGTAAAGCACCGGCAGCAACAGCAGAACCGATGACACCAGCTACGTTAGGCCCCATGGCGTGCATCAGCAAGAAGTTGTGACGGTCGTATTCCAAACCTAGGTTGTTGGAGATTCGCGCACTCATAGGAACGGCGCTTACACCGGCATTACCGATTAACGGGTTCATCTTCTTAGCCTTCGGCAAGAATAGATTCATAAACTTAACGAAGAGTACTCCACTAGCAGTGGCGATGATAAATGCCATAGCACCCAGGAAGAATATCTTAATCGTATTGGCTGTCAGGAATTCACTGGCTTGCGTAGAGCAACCTACAGTCAGTCCGAGCAACATGACTACGATATCATTCATTGCACTGCCTGCCGTCTTAGCCAGACGTGTAGTCTTACCAGATTCCTTGAGCAGGTTACCGAAGAACAGCATACCCAGCAAAGGAAGACCCGATGGAACGATGAATGTCGTAAGCAACAATCCGATGATAGGGAAGAGAATACGTTCTGTCTGACTCACCTGACGGGCAGGTTTCATGTGCATAACGCGCTCTTTCTTTGTCGTAAGCAGACGCATCAATGGCGGTTGGATAACCGGTACCAGTGCCATGTAAGAATAAGCACATACAGCGATAGCACCCATTAAGTTCGGACTCAGTTTGCTGCTTAGGAAGATGGCGGTAGGACCGTCTGCACCTCCGATAATAGCGATACCGGCAGCCTGGTTAGGTTCAAAACCAAGAGCCAGCGCAATCATATAAGCGCCAAAGATACCAAATTGTGCCGCTGCACCTACAAGTATTAGTTTCGGATTCGATATGAGGGCTGTAAAATCGGTCATAGCACCGATGCCCAAGAAGACGAGTGGGGGATACCACCCTTCTCTTACACCCTGATAGAATATGTTAAGTACTGAATTATCCTCATATAGTCCTATCTCCAATCCTGCATCAGCACGGAAAGGAATATTACCGAGAATAATACCAAAACCGATAGGAACGAGCAACAAGGGCTCGAAATCATGCTTGATGGCAAGCCATATAAACAGCGCGCCAACAACAATCATGAGAATGTTACCATACGTGGCATTAGAAAATCCCGTATAAGTAAGAAACTCATTGAAATTCTGTGTGATAAACTCTGTAAATCCCATGGCTTATCCTATTGTGAGTAATGCGGCACCTTCCATAACCGTATCACCTTTGTTTACTAATACTGATGTTACTGTTCCGTCAAATTCAGCTTCGATGTTGTTCTGCATCTTCATGGCTTCAAGAACGACAACTACATCACCGGCTTTGATAGCATCACCGGCTTTAACCTTTACTTCTGTTATTGTGCCAGGTAATGGCGAGTTGACTGGTTTACCTGCACCAGCCTGAGCTGCAGGTTGCGGAGCGGCTGCCGGTGCAGCTTGTACCGGAGCGGCTGCTTTAGGTGCTTCTACATGTTGTACATGCTGTGGTTTGGGTGTGGCATGTATAGCCTGTTTCAGTTCTACTTCGAATGGAATACCATTCACAGATACTTTAGCAACGTTGCCCTCCACTTCTTCGATGTCAACGTCGTAATCTACTCCTTGTACTTTATATTGATATTTGCTCATAGTATAATGTCTTTATTATTAATTATTCATTGTTTTTACTTAATCCATAAAGTGTATTAGTTCGAGTGCTTCGTCATTCCAGCTAGTATGTTTAGGCTGTATGGTGATGACACCGCTTTCTACATCGTGTACATCATCCTGATACTGTTTGAGAGCCATGGATATGACTGCGATATAAATTTCCTTATCAATACCTTTGGATTTCAGTCCATCCTGTAGGATTACATTTGTCTTGTGACTGGTGTCAACAATGATTTCGCCCGTTTTGACAACAGCTTTGAGAGGTTGTACGCTGGCCACTTTCTTGGCAGCAGCCTGATGTTCCATCACGATGCCGAGTATGCGGAAGAATGCATACATAAGAGCCAGACAGAAAAATACGATACCCATACAGAGAACAGACATTACTATACCATGAGGGTCTTCGCGTTTGGTTTGCGCCACTCTTGATTCCCCGGCACGGTTGGCATTGCTGATACCTGGAGTAACAGTAGCCGAATCTTTTGTCTGCCATTGGGCAGCACCGTCGTGTAGACGGGCGAACGACTGGTTGTTACCAAGAACAGGTATGCTCACGGAGTCGACAACATCTGTTGCATTACCATCGAAAAGCGCGATCCAAGTCGGTTTCGTTGGATCAACTTTTACTGAGAGATGCATAGAACCCTTTGAAGGATTGCTATTGCAAAATAGTAACAAGTGCTGGCGAGCGGTGAGATCGGTACGAGTATCTCCGTTAGGAATCATACTCATCCTCTTAATACGTTCAGGAACACTCATGTTAGGATTGAGAACGGAACGGTCGGTCGTGATATACATACCACGCACATTGTAAGTGGAAAAAGACGTATTAGCCAGTTCCACCCATGCCTCACGTTGTCCGAATTCATCCTGTACACTCGACGTATTCTTTGTAAGGACCTCGTTGATTTTGATGTTTGTCGCTTTCTGACCGAACATCAACGAAGTACCCGACAAGAGCAGTACGCCAAGCAGTAATCCGAATTGTTTTTTCATGTTAGAATGTTTATTATAAGTTTATTTTGAAGTTAAATTCAACCACCGCAACAGAAGAGAATAATCAACTGTGCTGTAAGGATTCTCAAGAACATACTCAGTGGATATACAGTAGAATATCCTACAGCAGGAGCATCTTTAGAACAAGATGCATTGGCATAAGCCAAAGCTGGCGGATCTGTACATGTACCGGCGATGAGTCCCATGATTGTGAAATAATTGAACTTATATTTCAGTCGGGCTATTGTTCCGATTATTAATATAGGTATCACTGTGATGAGAAAACCTGTATATACATATTTAATACCGTCGCCTTGTACTACTGTTTCCCAGAATCCTGCACCGGCCTTGATGCCGACACTTGCAAGGAACAACACCAGTCCTATCTCGCGGAGCATCATATTGGCACTGGTCGTAGTATAAGTGACGAGATGCACTTTATATCCATAACGTCCAATCAGAATGGCTATGATAAGCGGTCCACCGGCGATACCTAATTTAAGAGGTGTAGGTATTCCCGGTAGTGCTATTGGAATACTTCCGAAAAGTATACCTATAATAATACCGATAAAGATAGTCGCAATATTAGGAGTCTCCAGCCTTTTAACAGAGTTACCCATCGCATCAGCTACATGGTTGACAGAATCCTCTGGACCCACAACCATTATACGGTCACCTACCTGCAGTGCCAGACTTCTGCTAGCGAAGAGGTCCATACCCTGACGGGTGATACGTGTGACATTTACGCCGTATACAGAAGAGAAATGCATCTGTCCCAAAGTCTTACCGTTGATAGACGGACGTGTGACGAGGATTCGTTTGCTGACCATCGGTTGGTCTTGCTGTTCCCAGGCCACTTGTATCTGCGGACCGATAAAGGCGATAATAGCTTCGGCATCAGCCTCGGCGCAGGTTACGAATATCTGGTCTCCTACTTCAAATACTGTATCTTTGGTAGGAATGCTGACATGACCGTCGTGGAGTATACGTGAGCAGACAAAGTCGCGGTTGAGGAAGTCGCGTACTTGTAATAGGGTACGCCCCGACAGATATGAGTTTGTCACTTGCAGATGCATCAAGTGTGGTTTTGCGTGAGGATTCTCTGCTTCTTCTTCATCCAGTTTAGCTTCCTCTTTTTTCAAACTGATGCGACAGATATACTTGATAGCGATTGTGGCACCGATAATACCGAGCACACCGAGCGGGTAAGCGCATGCGTATCCCGAAGCGATCTGCGGTAAATTCCCATTCGCAAATACAGAATTCAATGCTTCGTTAGCAGCACCGAGTCCAGGCGTATTGGTGATCGCACCGTTAAGGGTGCCGACCATCATCGGGAGGTTATTGTGGTTTGATGTGTCGAAGAATACATAGTAACACCCGAACATGACCGCAATGTTTAATAGGATAAGTGCTGTGGCAAGGATGTTGAGCCTGATACCGCCTTTTCCAAAACTCTCAAAGAAACCGGGACCGACCTGCAGACCGATACAGAATACGAACAGGATAAGTCCGAAGTCCTGTAAGAATCCAAGTATATTGATAGGGGCCGTAAAACCGATGTGACCGGCTACGATTCCGGCAAAAAGAACAAACGTGACACCGAGCGAAATACCGCCTATCTTTATCTTACCAAGGTATACGCCAAGGGCAATGACGACAGAGTAGAGCAATGCGATATGGGCTACAGAATCAGTTGTAGTGAATAGATTAATAAGCCAATTCATAACATATTATAGTTTAACACTGCAAATGTAGCTATTTTATTGCGCATAAAATAATTTTTGTGCAACTATTTTAGATGAGAAAGTCAACTTTTGTAATTTTTCACGATTAATATGCGCGTACATATCTTGTATGTGAGTTTAAAATACTTGAAAATATTTGGGCGTTCAGTATATTTAGAGTATATTTGTGCCCGAAAAATAGAAACAACTTATATAACAACAAAAAAAAACACTATGTCAAACAAGGAAAAACTCTTCAGCGAGTTTAAGTCACCTACCAAGCAGGAATGGCTGGACAAAATCCAGGTGGATCTGAAAGGTGCCGACTTCAACAAAAAACTTGTATGGAGAACAAACGAAGGTTTTAATGTACAGCCTTTCTACCGCAGGGAAGACGTATTGAAATTGAAAACTCCTGATTCATTACCTGACGAATTTCCATTCGTCCGCGGAAACAAAAAAAGTGATAACACATGGTATGTACGCCAGAATATTGACGCATCAGACGCGAACGCAGCTAACGCAAAGGCTCTCGACATTCTTAATAAAGGTGTTGATTCTCTGGAATTCAAGATTCCGGCAGATAACGTCAGTGAGGAATTTATCGCCGCATTACTAAAAGATATCCGTTGTGATATCGTAGAGGTCAACTTCAGCACTTGCAAGTGCCACACGCTTGATCTTGCTCGTATCGTTGCCGCTTATTACGATAAGCAGGGCTATGACAAGGAGAAAATTGTCGGTTCTTTAGACTGGGACCCAATCGAAAAGATTGTAATGAAGGGTAAGGATACCACAAAGATTCTCGCTCAGGCTCCTCAGATTGTCGAAGCACTGAAAGATTATCCTAACTTCCGTGCTGTTTCTGTTAATACGGTAGCTCTCAATAACAGCGGCGCCTATATCGTACAGGAGCTGGGTTATGCCCTGGCTTGGGGTAATGAGTATCTATCCGAACTGGTAGAAGCAGGTGTGGAGCCTACTCTCGCAGCCAAGAAGATAAAATTCAATATGGGTATCTCCGAGAATTATTTCATGGAGATGGCTAAGTTCAGAGCAGCTCGTATGCTTTGGGCTGAAATTGTAAAACAGTATGAGCCGAAATGTGATTGTGCCTGTCAGATGTGCGTCAACGCTGTCACATCTGAATATACGCTGACATTATTCGACAGTTATGTGAATATGCTGCGCAGTCAGACAGAGACGATGAGTGCCGCCCTTGCCGGTGTTCACTCCATCGTGGTTACTCCGTTCGACAAACCGTACGAGCAGCCTGATGATTTCTCAGAGCGTATCGCCCGCAACCAGCAGTTGCTGTTGAAAGAGGAAAGTCATTTTGACAAGGTGGTAGACCCTGCAGCCGGTTCTTATTACATAGAAGAACTGACAGCATCTCTTGCTACCGAAGCATGGAAGATATTCCTGAAGGTTGAAGACGAGGGAGGGTTCCTCGAAGCAGTCAAGAAGGGTACCGTACAGGATGATATCAACGCCACTAGCGAAAAGCGTCATGCCGACGCTGCCAGACGTAAGGAGTTCGTGTTGGGTACCAACCAGTTCCCTAACTTCACGGAATTATCTGACGGTAAGACACCCGCTACCTGTTCATGCGGATGCGGACATCATGACGAGGCTCCTTTCAAGAGCATCAAGAAGTCACGTCTTTCATCAGAATTCGAAGCTTTGCGTATGCAAACAGAGAAGAGCGGCAAGACACCTACGGCGTTTATGCTTACAATAGGTAGTCTGGCATGGCGCCAGGCACGTGCACAGTTTACATCCAACTTCCTCGCTTGTGCAGGATACAAGGTTATCGACAACCTCGGTTTCGACACAGTAGAAGAAGGTGTAGACGCAGCCCTCAAGGCAGGAGCTGAAATCGTTGTCCTCTGCTCAAGCGATGACGAATACGCCACTTATGCAGAACCGGCATTCAAGTATCTGAATGGCAGAGCTATGTTTATCGTAGCCGGCGCACCAGCATGTATGGACGACCTCAAGGCCAAAGGCATAGAGAACTTCGTACACGTTCGTTGCAACGTACTGGAGACACTAAAAGAGTATAACGCTAAATTGGGAATCAAATGAGACGAGATTTTAAAAATATAGATATTAATGCCGGAATCAAAGCCGAAAACGGCACAGACTGGCAGAAGGCAAACGGCATTGCTCCCAATTGGAAAACTCCAGAGCAAATAGACGTAAAACCAGTTTATACAAAAGAAGACATGGAAGGAATGGAACACCTCGACTATACAGCCGGACTTCCTCCGTTCCTGCGCGGTCCGTATTCAATGATGTATCCTTTCCGTCCGTGGACAATCCGTCAGTATGCCGGATTCTCTACAGCAGAAGAGAGTAACGCATTCTATCGCCGTAACCTGGCCAGTGGTCAGAAAGGTCTTTCGGTAGCGTTCGACCTTCCGACACACCGTGGATACGATCCAGACAATGAGCGTGTCGTAGGTGATGTAGGTAAGGCAGGTGTATCCATCTGTTCCGTAGAGAACATGAAGGTGCTCTTCGACGGTATACCTCTTAATAAGATGTCAGTGTCTATGACCATGAACGGAGCCGTACTTCCTATTATGGCTTTCTATATCGTAGCCGGACTGGAGCAGGGTGCCAAACTCGAAGAGATGGCCGGTACAATTCAGAATGATATTCTGAAAGAGTTTATGGTGCGTAACACCTATATCTATCCACCAGCATTCTCAATGAGAATCATCAGTGATATCTTCGGATACACATCCAAGTATATGCCTAAGTTCAATTCTATCTCTATCTCAGGTTACCACATGCAGGAAGCCGGAGCCACAGCAGACATCGAATTGGCTTATACTATCGCCGACGGACTGGAATATGTCCGTTCAGGTGTCAACGCAGGTATCGACATTGATGCATTCGCACCACGTCTGTCATTCTTCTGGGGTATCTCGATGAACCACTTTATGGAGATTGCCAAGATGCGTGCCGCACGTATGTTGTGGGCCAAGGTTATCAAGGAGTTCAATCCTAAGAATCCTAAGTCGCTCATGCTGCGTACCCACTCACAGACATCAGGATGGTCGCTCACCGAGCAGGATCCATACAACAATGTAGGCCGTACCTGTATCGAGTGTATGGCAGCAGCTCTCGGTCATACCCAGAGTATGCACACCAATGCCCTCGACGAGGCTATCGCATTGCCTACCGACTTCTCTGCACGTATCGCCCGTAACACACAGATTTATGTACAGAACGAGACGCAGATATGCAGAGAGATAGACCCATGGGCAGGCTCATACTATGTAGAGTCGATGACCAACGAACTGGTACACAAGGCATGGGAGCATATCCAGGAGATCGAGAAACTCGGCGGTATGGCTAAGGCTATCGAGACCGGTGTGCCAAAGATGCGTATCGAAGAGGCTGCAGCCCGTACCCAGGCCCGTATAGACAGTGGTGTACAGACCATCGTAGGTACTAACAAGTATCGTCTCGACCATGAAGATCCTATTGATATCTTGGAAGTAGACAACTCGGCTGTACGCAAACAGCAGGAAGAGTCGCTCAAAGAACTTCGTGCCAACCGTGACGAGAAGAAGGTGAAGGAGACACTTGCCGCCCTTACAGAATGTGTACGCACAGGCGAGGGCAACCTCTTGGAGAAAGCCGTAGAATGTGCCAAGGTACGTTGTACGCTAGGTGAGATAAGCGATGCCTGCGAAGTAGTAGTAGGCAGATACAAAGCAGTAATCAGAACAATATCAGGAGTGTACAGTTCAGAAAGTAAAAACGATGCCGACTTCGACAAAGCTTGCGAGTTGACAGAAGAGTTTGCCAAGAAAGAAGGTCGCCGTCCACGTGTATTCATCGCCAAGATGGGTCAGGACGGTCACGACCGTGGTGCTAAGGTTGTAGCCACAGGTTATGCCGACTGCGGATTCGATGTCGATATGGGACCATTGTTCCAGACACCGGCCGAAGCAGCCCGCGAAGCTGTGGAGAACGATGTGCATGCAGTAGGTGTATCATCACTTGCCGCAGGTCATAAGACCTTGATACCACAACTTATCGCCGAACTGAAGAAGTTGGGCCGCGAGGACATTATGGTCATCGCCGGTGGTGTCATCCCTGCACAGGATTACGACTTCCTTTACAAGGCTGGCGTTGCAGCTATCTTCGGTCCTGGTACATCTGTAGCCAAGGCTGCTGTAGCCATGATGGAAATCCTTTTGGATAAATAATTCCTTTATTATAAAGACAAATCCCCACGAACTGAATCGTGGGGATTTTCTTTTCCGTCCCGAAGAGTTTTTTTAAATAAAAATGTCATTACATCGCTATCG
>NZ_CALMHT010000128.1 GCF_937863835.1 uncultured Prevotella sp. | reverse complement strand
GGTTATCAAAGACACCCGTCTGGCGGAGATATATCAATCGGAACCTTTTCATCTTTATACCGTAAACGAGTATATATCACTGATAACAGAATACATACAATATCTGAGAAAAGACCTCGTATTGGAAAGATTCGTATCGCAATCTCCCAAACAACTGTTGATAGCACCCGACTGGGGCTTAAAAAACTATGAGTTCACGAATCTGCTGAATAATCATCTGAAAGCGACAGGCGCCTATCAGGGCAAAAAAGTCTAGTTCTGAAGATTATCCTTTTTGTATGCTATACCACTGATCTTAATGATACGGTCGTAATCATTCTCTTTAAGAAGGTCTTCTACCGATACACCTGTGCGACGCATATAACTGCCAACAGTCTTGACGTAATTGTTGTTGAAAACATTCTTTTTCATCGCACGGTTGGTCACCCACTGTATCTTACCCATGTGCATGTCACGCTCCAACTGACTGCTGGTATCAAAATCTTTCAGGGGATACAAACTTAATATATAGAAACTCAGACAATCAGGTACGATAGCCTGACGGTTCATGTTCTTACGCTGGTCGGGTGTATAGAATCTCTTGTATAAAGAATAATCCGAGCCAAGATATTTGTCAAGGGATATACCTATACTCTGGTTACCCACAACGACACTTTGGTCTAAGGCTCCAATCTGGGCATAGACAGTAGGAATCGGAATGTCAGGGACAAGATTGGTGAGACGGGAAAAAGTCTCATTCAACTGTTTGTTGACATCTTCCATATCCGAATATTGTGTCTGTATTTCGGATATCATGCTCTGAAGAGCTGTATCCTGGTAGAAATTAAGAAACTTGGTATTGATCTCAGGGTCGTTAACCTCGCCCAACTTCAGTACATCTTCTATCAGCGTACGGGTCTCCATGGGATAACCAGTATTCATCTGTTGGAGGGCGGAGAAATCGCCTGTAGTGAGATAGGTGCTCTCAAGACGGTCATAACGGTTTACGACCAGTTTGGTCTTCTCACCATCTTTCGTGTCCGGTTTAAGATGAAACTCACATCCGAGTGTGAATATCATCACGAAGAGTAATATGTAATATACTTTATGCACCTGAAATAAATATCGCTAATGATTGAATACTGTTAAATAATGCTGCAAATTTACTAAAAAGTATTTGCAAAACCAAATATTAAGCTAAAAAAATTAAATAAAATGCACAAATTGTTGAAATTGTGTAATAAAATAACTGTAAAAAGACAAATTGCAGTAACTTTACACGCACAAATTATTTAATAACGACTATGAATAAGTTTTTTTCCAGTGCCACTATCATGTTCATGGCATGTATGTCTGTCTCTGCCGGACAGTCGATTGATGTGACAGTCAATAACAAATCAAAAGCAGCAAGACAGGCTGCACCTGTTGTCATACAACTCAATAAATACGGAAATGTGAAGTCGGCTCTGGTCACTTCCGCCGATCATGAGATTCCTTGCCAGTTGGACGATTTGAACGGCGACGGGATCTATGATGAATTATGCTTCATAACAGACGTGAAAGGAAGAAGCGAACAGAAGTTTCATATCGTCATGTCAGACAATGGTGAACCCAGAAAGTATGAACCGCAGGTTTATGCTGAGATGATGATGACGAACAAGAAGATTACGAAGAGCAACAAGCAGGATCTTTACATCAGCAGTCTTACTACAGACAGGGGGGTAAACCCTTACTGGATGATGCATCATCACGGTCCGGCTTTCGAAAGTAAACTTGTAGCTTACCGTATCTACTTTGACCATCGGCAAACGGTGGATATCTATGGTAAGTATCACCAAGGACTTGAACTGAAACAGACTCAGTTTTACCCGGACATGGAGCAGAAGGCAGCGGGATTCGGCGATGATATACTATGGGTCGGTGAGACACTGGGTATGGGTACGCTGCGCGGCTGGGACGGTAAAGCCCCTACGATGATCAGTGATGTGGAACATCGTACGGAGAGAATCGTTGCACGCGGACCGTTACGTACCATCGTAGAGGTGGTGGACAACGACTGGAAACCTGCCAAGGATGATGAACCTGTGGATATGACGACACGTTACACACTCTATGCAGACCATCGCGACTGTGCGGTGGACATCAAATTCAACCGTCCGGTCAATACATATAAGTTTGCTACCGGTATCATCAACGTCAAAAATTCTGTGGAATACAGCGATCAGGCAGGATTGCGCGGCTGCTGGGGCACCGACTGGCCTGTGTCTGAAAAGGATTCGGCAGGACATAAACGTGAAACCGTGGGACTGGGTATCTGTATCCCAAAAGCTAATATTGTGAGTGAACTGGCTGCCGACAAGGATAATTATCCTTTCGTTGTCAACACTCCGACCGATTGCCTGCATTATGATATCGCTTTCGGCAGCGACAACGAAGACTACGGCTATCACAGTGCAAAAGAATGGTTCAAATTCCTGAAAGAATGGAAAAACGAACTGAATGAGCCGATAGAGGTTATGATCAATTAAAGGTCGGGCAAGTCGGAAAAACGTTTTCTGCCTTTCGCATAATACTGCCAGAGAATAGAGAAACTACTGCGTTCGGGAATATCTTTCCGGACGCTTTCCTTTTGTATCCTTTTTCTATCCGCATCGAAATCCTTACGCCAACTGCTGAAGGCTTTCCTACCTTTATATATAGCCTTGAAGTCGCCTATATTCCTTTTTAGCAGCAATGTCTCAAAGGCTGCAAGATAATCGAGGAACCAACGTACACGCATCACATGGCGCAATTGGTCATCGGGCAGATTCTTATAGAGCATCGTCAGATTATTACGGAAGTTGAGATACGTCTTCATCGGGTTGTCTTTGGGTAATGTCCCTCCACCTACATGGTATACATAACTCTCCGGTATACAATACACCTTACGGTCGCGCAGACGCAGTCGCCAACATAAGTCTATCTCTTCGTTATGGGCGAAGAAACGCCCGTCCAGTCCGCCTACCTCTTTATAATCCTTGGAACGTATCATCATGGCAGCTCCTGTTGCCCAGAATATCTCTTGCTGATAATCATACTGTCCGTTGTCTTCCTCTACCGTATCGAATATCCTACCCCGACAGTACGGATATCCATACTTGTCGATAAACCCGCCGCTGGCTCCTGCATACTCGAACGAGTCCTTGTCAGTCTCTGAAAGAAGTTTGGGCTGACAGGCAGCTACTTCCGGATGAACATCCATAAATTCAATCAGGGGTGTCAGCCAATGGTGTGTCACTTCTATATCCGAATTGAGCAGAAGATAATATTCCGCCTCTATCTGCTGGAATGCTTTGTTGTATCCATCGGCGAAGCCCCAATTCTTATCCAACTGGATCAGTCGGCACGACGGGAATCCTTTTCTTAGTAACGCTACAGATTCATCTGTCGATGCATTATCGGCAACGTAGACCACTGCATCATCATGCGAATACTCCAACAGTGCAGGCATATATTTGGCTAGCATCGCTGCACCATTCCAGTTTAATATTACGATTGCGACCTTGTCCATATTTTATTTCTTGTCTTTAGGATATGCGATGAGGGAAGACTGGTCATAATTGAAATTGCCCAACTTTACATCCACCAACTGATTGTCCATCTCGGGGGAAGCCTGCGCAGCCGGCAATTCTACACGGATATAGTTGCGCGTAAAACCATGCATAGCTTTGCCTCTGGGGGCTTTTTCGAACAGAACTTCGGCTTCTCTGCCTATATATTTCTCATAAAACGCCTTTGTCTTCTTGTCCGACAATTCCAACAGACGCTTACTGCGTAGTTTTTTATCTTTATCCGATACCACATAAGGTATACTTAATGCGGATGTGCCGGGGCGCTCTGAATATGGGAACACATGCAACTGGGTCACATCCAGTGAATCCAGAAACTGATACGTCTCTTCGAAATATTCCGGGGTCTCGCCTCTCGTCCCTACCATGACATCCACACCGATAAAAGCATCCGGCATTTTCTCCTTGATCAGTTTTATCTTATGGGCAAAGAGGGCTTTGTCGTATCTGCGGTGCATCAATTTCAGCACGGCATCCGATCCGCTCTGCAGCGGTATATGGAAATGGGGCATAAAGGCACGGCTGTGTGCACAATAATCTATCAGTTCATCATCCAGCAGGTCCGGTTCCAGACTACTGATACGGTAACGGTGTATACCCTCTACCTGATCCAATGATTTCACCAAGTCGATAAACTTCTCACCGGTGGTGCGACCGAAATCGCCGATATTGACACCTGTGAGCACGATTTCCTTGCCTCCTTCTGCCACCGTGGCACGTACCTGCTCCAATAAGGAAGCGATGGTGGGATTACGACTGAATCCGCGCGCATAAGGTATCGTACAATAAGTACAGAAGTAATCGCAACCGTCCTGTACTTTCAGAAAATAACGCGTGCGGTTACCCCTCGAACAACTGGGTGCAAAGGTGGTGATATCCTTGGTCTTTACAGAATGATACTGATGAAGAGAGTCGGTTCCTTTTCCACCGCTCCAAGCCTCGGAAAGAAACTGTATAAGATTTGCTTTCTCGTTGGAACCAAGTACGAGGTCTACACCTTCTATACTGCTGACCGTTTCGGGTTCCAACTGCGCATAACAGCCTGTGACGACAACGAAAGCATCCGGATTGTTACGGACCAGTCTGTGGATAGCCTGGCGGCATTTGTGATCGGCTACTTCCGTCACCGAACAAGTATTAATGATACATATATCAGCCTGCTCATCTTTACGCACCGTACGCACGCCCATATCCTGCAACATCTTGCCAAATGTGGAAGTCTCGGAAAAGTTAAGTTTACATCCTAAAGTAAAATACGCAGCTGTCTTGCCTTGGAAGGCAGAAGAATCAATCATATTATATTAATGTATTATTATTCAGAGGGCAAAGTTACACTAAACTCATCGAAGAACAAAACAAAAAATAAAGTTTCTTGCAGTTAAAAATTTAACACTTCGTAATTAGTTGATTTACAAGTGATTGACAAAATGTTACACAAGAATGAAAAAAAAAGTGCTAAAAAAAGAACAACGTATTAAAAAAATAATTACCTTTGCAACGTTTTAATAAACAAATGATTGTTTTACAGATTTAAAAAAGCAAAGAAAATGAAAAAATTAGTTTTAGTATTCGTAGCTGTTGCAGCTATCTCTTTCGCATCTTGTGGTAACAAAACAGCTCAGGCTCCTGCTCAGGACTCTGACTCTGTAGCTACTGTTGACAGTGCTGCTAACGATTCAGCTGCTGCTGATTCTGCTGCTGCTCCTGCTGATTCTGCTGCTGCTCAGAAGTAATCATGAGATTCGTTTAACGAATACAAATGAAGAATTAACCGCTAGGCTCTGCTTAGCGGTTTTTTTTGTGTCTTTGCATTACATATAGAGGAATACGTGAATACCGTAACTGTTTTTTTGCCTACGGTTTAAAAATCAAAATAGAAACGTCATAACGCCACATAAAATTTTAAACCATTGACAACCAATAGGTTAATGGTCGACAATAACGGTTGTAAACGACATAAAACCACACACACTCGTCACACGAATCGCAGGTCTGATCGTGCGAATCGGCTTTCTCAAAGACTCAAATCGATGGATTTATACAACTTTTAGGCCTAAATCTGGTCCGAAAACGGTGGGAATGAAGTGCCATTTCAGTGGTTTTGAATCATTTTTAGACCTAAAACTTCTTCAAAAGCGGTGAGTTTGTTATTCAAAAGCGGTGGTTTTCAAGATACGACCTGTGATAACAGAAGGTCAAGTTGGTATCCTTCATTTCCACGTCGTGCGAGAAAAATTGCGCACAAGGGAATTTTTTTTGCACGACGTGGAAATTTTTTTGCACGACGTGGAAATTTTAATTTGCGCAAGACAGGTGGAGGTTTGGTGGAGGATTGGTGGAGGTTCCGAGGCGACCTGCATCTGCACAAACTGGTGACTATCAGAATAATACAAATAATTTATACCCTCATGGTGGAGGATGGAGGTAGAAAACGAAAAAAATAGTAGAAGAACGAACGAGTCAACCACTTTTGACA
>NZ_CALMHT010000127.1 GCF_937863835.1 uncultured Prevotella sp. | reverse complement strand
TCTGGAGCTTTATCTATAAGATCCATAAACTGATCAAGTTTCGGAGTGATGATAATCTGAGTACGGCGATTGCGTTGTTTTCCAACTTCTGTATCATTGGATGTAATCGGATTGTACTCACCACGACCGGCAGCTGTCAACTTCTGAGGATCTACGCCATACTTGTTCTGCAGACATTGAACGACGCTAGATGCACGCAATGTACTAAGATCCCAGTTGTTACGGATATTAGGACGAGAGATTGGAATATTATCTGTATTACCCTCTACGAGAACATCATAATCGCTGTAATCCTTGATAATCTTAGCAATCTTACTCAATGTCTCTGCAGCACGATCATTGATTTCATAAGAGCCACTCTTGTATAGCATATTATCAGCCAGTGATACATATACGACGCCCTTAAGAACTTGTACATCGACCTCTTTCAGTTCGTTCGTACTCAACGAACGTGTCAGTTTGTTGGTCAATGCCATATTCAGAGAGTCTGATTTTGTCTTAGCCTCAACCAATCTCTTGATAAATGCATTAGATGCATTGATTTCATCCACCAATTTAGCGATATTCACGCTTGTCTGGTTATTAGACTGTAAACTCTTGTCAAGAGAACCTTGAAGTGCATCATAAGCAGATCTTAACACCTGATTATTTTTTCTTTCCTGAGCAAGCTGATCTTCTAGACTTGTCACTCTCGTACGACTTGAAGCCAACTGTTCCTTAGCATCCTGGTAACTACTATTCAGAGTCTTATTCTCATTCTGTAGGTTTACCAATTCTTTCTTGCTAGCGCAACTCGTTAACAACAAGCATCCTGCTACCAATGATAGCATTAAAATTTTTCTTTTCATACTTTTCTCCTTTTATTATACTTATTAATTTCAAAATTTAAATTTCTTCTCTGACTATAAGACGTTTCAAATACAAAAAAGTTAAGTAGATATGCATTAAAATAACATAAAATCATTTTATATTTGTATACTCTCAGGCATTTCGTCCTTTTTTTAGTCCAATCCGAGCTTCATCATCGGAATTAAATAACGAGAAACTTGTGTTTTTATTTTGTATTTATCTCAAATTAAAGTACCTTTGCACCATATTTATAACATATTACAAACAAATAGAATATGATTCTTTTTTTTAGGACTCCATCTGACAGTGTGATAGCAACAGAATGTGATCATCAGCTGAATCAGGACGAAATCAACGAACTTTGTTGGCTTTACGGTAACGCAAAGCTGGAAAATGGCGAAAAGATAGAAGGATACTTCGTCGGTCCTCGCCGCGAAATGATTACTCCTTGGAGTACGAATGCCGTAGAGATAACACAAAACATGAGTCTCCGCGGCATTTCTCGTATTGAGGAGTATTTCCCTGTAAAGTCAAAGGATGCCGACCATGACCCTATGTTACAGCGTATGTATGAAGGTCTGGACCAACAGATTTTCACGGTCAAACATGAACCAGAACCAATCAAGCACGTAAAAGACCTCGAGAAATATAATGAGGAAGAAGGTCTGGCTCTGTCGAAAGAGGAGATGGATTATCTGCATACTATTGAGAAACAGTTGAACCGTCCATTGACGGACTCGGAAATTTTCGGTTTTGCACAGATCAACTCGGAACACTGCCGTCATAAGATATTCGGTGGCGTGTTTGTTATCGATGGAAAAGAGATGGAGTCTTCACTCTTTGCAATGATTAAGAAGACAACAAAAGAGAATCCAAATAAGATATTAAGTGCTTACAAAGATAATGTAGCTTTCGCCCAAGGTCCTGTAATCGAGCAATTTGCTCCAGCAGACCAGTCGACTTCGGATTATTTCCGCATCAAGGATGTGGAGAGTGTCATCTCCCTGAAAGCTGAGACGCACAACTTCCCTACGACTGTCGAACCGTTCAACGGCGCTGCTACAGGTACTGGTGGAGAAATACGCGACCGTATGGGTGGTGGTGTAGGTTCTTGGCCAATAGCCGGAACAGCTGTATACATGACATCTTATCCTCGACTGGAAGGTGGACGCGACTGGGAAGATATTCTTCCTGTACGCAAATGGTTGTACCAGACTCCTGAACAGATACTGATCAAGGCATCTAATGGTGCTTCCGATTTCGGTAACAAGTTCGGTCAACCGCTGATTACAGGTTCTGTTCTCACTTTCGAACACAAAGAAGGTGAAGAAACTTATGCTTACGACAAGGTCATCATGCTTGCCGGTGGTGTAGGTTATGGAACAAAACGTGACTGTTTGAAGAAAGAACCTCAGACAGGCAACAAGGTTGTTGTCGTAGGTGGTGACAACTATCGTATAGGTCTCGGTGGTGGTTCTGTTTCCAGCGTAGATACAGGCCGATATTCTAATGGTATCGAACTGAACGCTGTCCAACGTGCCAATCCTGAAATGCAGAAACGTGCATACAATCTGGTCCGCGCACTCTGCGAAGAAGACGTAAACCCGGTTGTCAGTATACACGACCATGGTTCAGCCGGTCATGTCAATTGCCTTTCCGAACTTGTTGAGGAATGCGGTGGCGAAATAGATATGACCAAATTACCGATTGGCGACAAGACCCTTTCATCAAAAGAGATAATCGCCAACGAGAGTCAGGAACGTATGGGACTTCTTATTGATGAGAAACATATCGAACATGTTAGTAAAATAGCAGAACGTGAACGCGCCCCGCTGTATGTTGTAGGTGAAACAACAGGTGATGCCCACTTCTCATTTGTACAAGGTGACGGAATCAAACCTTTCGACCTCGATGTGGCTCAGATGTTCGGTCATTCGCCTAAGACATACATGATAGACAAAACAGTAGAACGTCATTATGATAATGTTACTTATACACAAGATAAACTTGACGAATACATCAATCGTGTGCTGCAACTGGAAGCTGTAGCCTGTAAAGACTGGTTGACTAACAAAGTGGACAGAAGTGTAACAGGTAAAGTAGCTCGCCAACAGTGTCAAGGGCAAATACAATTGCCACTGAGCGACTGTGGTGTCGTAGCCCTCGACTATCGTGGCGTGAAAGGTATCGCCACAGCTCTCGGTCATGCCCCGCAGGCTGGCCTTGCTTCTCCAGAAGCTGGTAGCGTATTGTCTGTAGCGGAATCACTTACCAATATTGTATGGGCACCATTGGCAGAAGGTATGACCAGTCTTAGTCTGTCGGCCAACTGGATGTGGCCCTGCCGCTCACAGGAAGGTGAAGACGCCCGTCTGTATAGTGCTGTCAAAGCACTCAGCGATTTCTGCTGCGCCATTAACGTGAATGTTCCAACAGGTAAAGACTCCCTCTCTATGAGTCAGCAATATCCAAGCGGCGAGAAGATTATCAGTCCGGGAACTGTCATTGTAACCAGTGGTGGTGAAGTTAGCGATGTCAAGAAAGTCGTTTCTCCCGTATTAGTCAACGACAAAAATTCATCCATCTACCATATAGACTTCTCATTCGACGACCAACGTCTTGGTGGAAGTGCCTTTGCACAAAGTCTTGGCAAAGTAGGTGATGATGTTCCGACAGTGAAGAATCCTGATTATTTTGTTGACGCATTCAATGCCGTACAGGAGATGATCCACCGCGGATGGATTATGGCTGGTCACGATATCAGTGCCGGTGGTATGATAACCACGCTCCTCGAAATGTGTTTTGCGAACGTTGAAGGCGGTATGCATATCAATCTGCACGACTTGGCTGGGGATGATATCGTCAAGATATTATTGGCAGAAAACCCTGGCGTAGTGATTCAGGTATCTGATACACATAAAGAAGAATTCAGAAAATTCATGGATGAATCAGGTGTCGGTTTTGCGAAAATAGGTTATCCGACTCCATCCATCCGCAAGATCGTCATAAAGAAAAACGATTGGGAACATGAATTTGATATCGACACTCTGCGCGATACATGGTACAAGACTTCATATCTGCTCGATGAGAAACAGAGCATGAACGGTTGTGCCAAGAAACGTTTCGAGAACTACAAAAAGCAGCCGATGGATATGAAGTTTAACAAAAACTTCACTGGTAAATTGACACAATATGGTATATCTCCAGATCGCCGGACAGCAAGTGGTGTAAAAGCCGCTATCATCCGTGAGAAAGGCACCAATGGTGAGCGTGAAATGGCTTATTCTCTATATCTTGCAGGATTTGATGTGAAAGATGTCATGATGACTGATCTGATCAGTGGACGTGAGACATTGGAAGATGTATCCATGATCGTATTCTGTGGAGGTTTCTCCAACTCCGACGTTCTTGGTTCAGCCAAGGGATGGGCTGGTGCTTTCCTCTTCAATCCTAAAGCAAAAGAAGCTTTGGACAAATTTTATGCTCGCGAAGACACGCTATCACTAGGTATCTGCAATGGTTGCCAGTTGATGGTAGAACTCAATCTATTGAATCCGGAGCATAAGAACCGTGCGCGTATGCTACACAATGACTCTCACAAGTTCGAAAGCAAGTTTGTGGGTGTAACCATACCGAAGAATAACAGTGTTATGTTCGGAAGTCTCAGCGACAACAAACTCGGCCTATGGGTAGCACACGGAGAAGGTAAATTCTCTCTGCCAGAATCAGAAGACAAATACAACGTCATTGCGAAGTACAACTACAGCGAATATCCCGGTAATCCAAACGGTTCCGACTATAATGTAGCAGGAATCTGTAGTGCCGACGGTCGTCATCTTGCTATGATGCCGCATTTGGAACGAGCCATATTCCCATGGCAAAGTGCGTGGTATCCTGCTGACCGTCTAAACGATGAGGTGACACCTTGGATAGAGGCATTCGTCAATGCACGTGTATGGATTGAAAACAAGAAAAAATAGAAGGAAGGATCGCAAGATTCTCCGGAGTTATAATTAGATGGATAATATTTATTGGGATTCATTTAAGACATTCTTTAAGATTGGCATGTTCACCCTTGGTGGTGGATATGCCATGATACCTATGATTGAAACAGAGGTAGTAGACAACAAGAAATGGATCGGGAAAGAAGAATTTCTCGACCTTATAGCTATTGCCCAAAGTTGTCCGGGTGTTTTTGCAATAAATATAAGCATTTTTATAGGCTACAAACTGAAAAAGACTCGCGGCGCAATAAGTACATGTGTTGGAACGGCATTACCTTCGTTTCTTATTATATTGCTTATTGCGATGTTCTTCCATCAGTTCGAAGACAACAAAATTGTTGCATCCATATTCAGTGGTATCCGTCCGGCGGTAGTTGCATTGATCGCTGTCCCTACATTCAATCTCGCTAAAAGCGCAAAGATTGGATGGACCAACTGTTGGATTCCCATAGCAGGTGCCTTAGCGATATGGGCACTGGGAATATCACCTATTTATATTATAATAGCTGCCGGGATAGGTGGATATCTATACGGACAGTTTATCAAACCGACAGAACAAGACAACTGACATGATATTTTTACTACTTTTCATAACATTTTTTGAAATCGGACTATTCGGCTTTGGTGGCGGTTATGGTATGCTGTCATTGATTCAAGGTGAAGTGGTACAACATTATCATTGGTTAAATACGGGACAGTTTACAGATATAGTAGCTATCAGTCAGATGACACCTGGTCCTATTGGTATAAATTCCGCTACATATTGCGGATATACTGCTGCGCACAATGCAGGATACGGTGAAATGATGTCAATCCTTGGTAGTACGACAGCCACATTTGCAGTAGTGTTACCGTCGCTGATACTGATGATCCTTATCAGTAAGATGTTCATGAAGTATATGAATACCGGGGCTGTCCAATCTGTCTTTTCGGGACTACGTCCTGCTGTCGTCGGTCTACTTGCGGCAGCCACATTATTACTGATGACTCCTGAAAACTTCAGTACCCCTATCGAACATCCATGGCAGTTTTGGATAAGTGTAGGTTTGTTTATTGCCACATTTGTCGGTACAAAATATATGAAGATTAATCCTATCAGGATGATTTTGTACAGTGCCTTTGCTGGATTACTGTTATTATACTAAGGTAGGATATATGGTGTAAGCGTTTTTATCTTTTCATAAAAAAGTTGTTTACTGACCTTTCTTGCCCTCGGACTCCGCACCATTCGAAAATTACTGAAGTATTCATCTTTGGCAATAAACCAAGTATAGCTCTTGATATTCGTTGCTAAATGGAAAGCCGTATCCACCTTGCGGGCATAATAAGGACTGACCACTGAGAGATAATAATCATCTGTCTGGGATATGGCTGCTAATACTAGTCTAGACACAGGTTCTTTTCTGACGGCTTCAGTCATATTAATAATTTTGGTACTGACAGTTATCTTCCAACCATAATTGCGATTTAGTTGATTCATCATTTTCCTGAAGACTATGCCATGAACAGATGTATCACTGATACGATTATAGTCTATGTAATAATGTATCATTTCATGCAACAGTACATTAAGATAACCTTGTTCGTCCTGATCATAATAAGAACTGAGACGAATTGTATAGTCGTACCGTTTCGTTCCGAAAATTGTAATTTTGCGTTTATAATTAAGTGATCCAAGTACCATTCTTGCCTTTCCGATCGCAAACTTAGGTATTGGTAGTTTCCCTTCAAAATATTCTTTATTGAATCTATCGAAGTTGTCTTTTAGGAATTGTAAATCAAGTCTCATCTATCATGCAAAGATAGTAAGAATTAGAGAGAATAAAACATTATTTTCATAAAAATCATTCGCAAGCCTTGCAGAAAGTTTCAGTTTAAAAATAAAATTATTATCTTTGTATTCAAAGAAAATACGAAGATGGAAAAAAATAGTAATATACCACTTTTGGACTTCGGTCAACCTGAAGACAAATCCAAGAACATCATTAAAGTAATAGGTGTAGGAGGAGGAGGATGCAACGCTGTTCACAATATGTATAAGGAAGGAATTGTGAATGTTACATTCGCAGTATGTAACACTGATAGCAAATCACTTGCAGCATCGCCAGTACCGGTAAAGATACAATTGGGTAAATCGGGACTAGGGGCAGGAGCCAATCCTGAAAGAGGACGCCAAGAGGCCCAACAGAATGTCGAGGATATCAAGAGACTACTTGACGACGGAACAAAGATGGTTTTCGTTACAGCTGGAATGGGAGGAGGTACCGGTACCGGTGCAGGACCTGTCATTGCCGGCATCGCAAAAGCGCAAGGTATACTTACCATCGGTATCGTTACCATCCCTTTCTACTTTGAAAAGAAACGTAAGATAATCAAAGCACTCAAAGGTGTTGAAGAGATGCGTAAGAATGTCGATGCCCTACTTATTATCAACAATGAACGGCTCTGTGATATTTATGCAGACTCACAAGTTACTATCAAGGAAGCTTTTCATCGTGCAGACCAGATACTTTGCAATGCGGCGAAAAGCATATCAGAATTGATAACAGTGGGTGGCGATATCAACCTCGACTTCCGTGATATAGAGACCACTATGCGTGGTGGTGGCGGCGCAATTATGGCAATGGGACGTGCCAAAGGTGAACATCGGGTAGAGAAAGCCATTATCAACGCCCTTGATTCGCCACTACTATATGGCAGCGATATCAGTAAGGCAAAGAAAATACTGTTTAATATATATACAGGTGAAAAATGCCCTCTGTTTGTAAGTGAAATGCAGGAAATCGATGCTTTTATGGATGAGCTTAACCCGGACATTGATGTTATTTGGGGTATATCCGATGACAATTCATTAGATGAAGATGCCAAGGTTACCATTCTTGCTACTGGTTTTGAAGATAGATTGATAGACGAACTTCCCGTGGAGAACCATGACGACAATGATACTGAATATTACGACAAGACTATCAAGAAATTATATTTTCAGAATGAGCCAGTAAACCATGACGAGACAGAACAGGACACTACAAATAAAGGAAACGAACCGGATGTTGAGTTTACCATTAATGTAGGTGGAGAAGAGCTTCCTGTAACAAACGAGGAGCCTAAAAACGAACAGGTGTCGCAAAATGAGAATATTGTTCCCGAACAATCCGCTCAGGAAGAGTATGTATACGAATCTGGTGAATCAGTACCAGAAACGACAGATATGCCGGAATCTAGTAGTACCATTCAGCCACAACCATCTATTGAACCACAACGACCTCAGAAAAGCCGCCCACTGACCTTCGTGGAAAAAGTGAAAAGAAGAATGGAACAGTTTGCTTTCGATATTACGCAAGATGATGAAAAAAGATAAAGATGACTGATTCGAATACTGATATAACACCAGAAGAGATCGCAACAAACATACGATCAGGCGTAAATGCGCTTCAGAAAATGGGCAGAACAGACCTATTGCTGCAAGCTATCAGTGTGCCAGTACTAGAAGAACTGCGTATAGAGGCGGCACGAGGAACATTAAGTCCACTTGAAATAACATCCGACTATCGTTTTATCCTGACAAATCAGCACAGGGAAATAGACCTGTCACCAGTTCATAAAGCTGTCTATCTGCTGTTTCTCAATCATCCCGAAGGAATTGAGTTTAAACATCTGACAGAATATAAGGATGAATTATTCCATCTATACAAAGAAACATCCAACATCTACGATATTTCCAAGTTGGAAGAGAGCGTAAATCATCTTACAGACCCACTTGACAATGCCATTAACGAGAAATGTTCGCGTATCAAAAAAGCATTCTCGGACATCATGGATGAATACTCCGCTACATATTATATTATCAGCGGACATGTCAAACGCCACATAGACGGTTCTTCCAGAATTTGGTATGAACGGTTGAAGGTTATAACACTACCGCGCGAACTGGTAATTTGGAATCAATAAAGACCACCTGGAATCATTCACTTTTTATTAAAAAAATATTGCCCTTTATTTTTTGTCTTATTTCCAAATTCTATCGCATGATGTGGACAATAATGATAACACGCAAAACATGTAGTACATAATCCATTATGTTGCCATTGAGGCATATATCCTAGCCCTCCCTCTATATTATTAACAGGACACACATCAGCACATATACCACATTTCACACAGCGGTTCTCTTCGACATGGAAAGGGGTATCCACAACCATTTTGCGGATGAAATATGAACCTATCAGATTACTGTTGATTCTGGGCCAATGGCTCTCATTAACTTTTCTGGCACCCTTTTTGCGATCAACAATATCCTTTATAATATATTGCAATGTTTTTGCCCCGTCCTGTTTCTTTGCATCACGTTTGAATTTATTATCGACATCCATAAATGGGAAACCTACATACGACTCAGGCATAATAAAAGAAAAGACACTATCTGTATGCAACCCGATCGTTGCAAGATCTTTGTTGAGATATTCAAATGTCAGTCCTATATCATCACCACAAGTAGCCAGTGCATAACAATAATTGTCCTTGACGTTGTCAATTTTCAGTTTATGAATAAAGTCACGGACAATAAAGGGTGGTCGCCAACCATGTACCGGGAAACAAAAACCGATACGTTCATCCGCCCCGACACTAAAGTGGCATTCGCCACTTAATACGTCGGGAATAAAAATGACTGTCTCATGTGTGACTGCTGCGATCTGTTCAACAGCCCATTTCGTATTACCTGTACCTGAAAAATAGAATATCATGCGACAAAAATACGACTATTAACGCTAATAACAAAATAAATTGACTAAATTTGCATCTTCTTAAAAACAATGAACAGTCTACAACGACAATCATGCGCACTAACAACAAAATTCAACTATATCCAATGCTACGCCTCGTTATCGCTTTGACGGCAGGTATTATAGCAGCTGATATTATTGGTACATGCCTACGACCTCTTTATTGGTTGATGGCTATGGCGGTAACGCTTGCAGCCGCTCTGTTATTGCAAAAGAAAGAAAATTTGCAGACGCTGTTTATTCTTGTCACGGTGATGCTTCTTGGTGCATACATGACATGTGATAATGAAACAGAACTTCAGTGCAAATTACCGACTGGCTCCCAAACTTACAAAGGAGTCATCATCAGTCAACCTGTCATCAAAAAGAAAACCGTACTATTCGATATGCTTGTAACAGAATGTAAATCGTTTAATAAACCTGTGAAAATCAAACTATGCATGCTGCGCGACCATCGCAGCGAAAAGCTGGAAATAGGCTATGGGATAAAAGCTTTGTCTCAATTAGAGGCTCCTCACAACTATAAAAATGCGGCATTCGACTACAAACGTTATCTATTGTATCACGGATTTACAGCTCAAACATTTGTATATCGGACAAACTGGGATGTGGAATCTGTCAGTCTAATCCGGTTATCATTAATAACACGTACAAGACTTGCCGCTATCAGATTCCGACAATGTTTACTAGACAAATATAAGTCACTAGCCATGAACGGACAAGAATATGCGGTAATTGCAGCCATGACTCTTGGAGACAAATCCATGGTTTCTGCTCAGACTAAAGATGTCTATTCTATCAGTGGAGCGTCACATGTGCTAGCACTATCCGGTTTACATCTCGGCATTATTTATGCCATTCTGTCTTTACTTACATTTAGACGAAAGGACTGGATAGTCGGTCAGATTATGATTATGCTGGCGATTTGGACTTATACGGCAATCGTTGGAATGACACCCAGTGTAGTACGTTCGGCCACCATGCTAAGCATCTATTCTTTTATATCAATGCTTCGGCGCGATAGTTTTTCGCTGAACACCCTTTCCCTTACAGCATTCGTAATGCTCTTATTCCATCCACTCGACTTGTACGATGTCGGTTTTCAAATGTCTTTTATGGCCGTACTCTCCATATTGATATTCTATCCGATAATATCCGTATGGTGGAAAACAGATAATAAAGTATTCAACTGGATATGGCAACTGGCAGCCGTATCAATTGCGGCACAAATAGGCACAGCACCGCTGGTCTGCTATTATTTCGGTAGAATATCTTGCTATTTTCTGTTAACCAACTATTTTGTCATCCCTGCTGCCACCGTCGTTCTGTATTTCAGTGTTGCTCTATTTGTCTGTTATGCTTTTCCCGCAATAGCAAGTTTAATCGCTAATGTATTAATTATCATTGTAAGTGGGATGAACACTTGTCTTTCTTGGATATCGACTTTACCAGGTGCATGTATTGATGGATTATCACCATCGCTTACTCAGATTGTCATGGTCTATGTCATTATACTATCAGTGTATATATTACAGGACTATGTAAGAAAACTTCATCGCTTAGGCGATTATCTCGATAATAATTAGTAATTTTGCACCCGATTGTGGATTACGACAAATTATGCAGCGCTATTTTATCACATTCTCTTACGACGGTACCAACTATCATGGTTGGCAGATTCAGCCAAATGGCAATTCTATACAAGAAGAATTGCAAAAAGCCTTGTCTGTCCTACTCCGCGAGAATATAACGGTAATAGGTGCCGGACGCACCGATACCGGCGTCCATGCACGTATGATGGTGGCCCATTTCGATATTGATGGAGATATCGACTGTGAACAGATCACATATAAACTCAATCGTCTGTTACCACGTGATATCGCAGTAAATGATATCCATCCTGTTGCTGAAGATATGCATGCTCGGTTTAGTGCGAAATCTCGCACATATCACTATTACGTACATACTAATAAGAATCCGTTTCGCCGGATGTACTCCTTCCAACTGCATTATCCCCTGGACTTTTCTGCAATGAACAAAGCAGCAGAAATACTATTGGAATACAAAGATTTCGGAGCCTTCTGCAAAAGTCATACAGATGTAAAGACCACATTGTGCGATGTCACTGCTGCGAAATGGATAGAAGAAGCTGACGGTTGTTGGTATTTTGAGATAACAGCCAACAGATTTCTTCGCAATATGGTACGTGCCGTCGTTGGAACGCTGGTAGAAGTAGGCAGGCATCGTGCGAGAATAGAAGATTTCCGCAAAATCATTGAAGGTAAAAAAAGGACAGAAGCAGGCGAAAGTATGCCCGCACAAGCACTGTTCCTTGAAGATATAAAATATTAGTTATGTGGTTGATATTAGCTTTCCTCTCAGCGGCGTTGCTGGGGTTTTATGATTCATTCAAGAAAAAAGCACTTAGAGATAATGCGGTTATTCCTGTATTATTCCTTAACACACTGTTTTCATCATTAATATTCCTCCCGTTTATCTTGCTGAGTGCAAAATCCCATTTGTTGGACGGTTCCATATTCCATGTCGCATCAGGTGGATGGGACGTCCACAAGTATATACTGCTTAAGAGTTGTATCGTACTATCCAGTTGGATTTTCGGATATTTCGGAATGAAACATCTACCACTTACCATCGTTGGTCCTATCAATGCCACACGTCCGGTGATGGTACTTGTCGGTGCTTTACTAGTATTCGGAGAACGCCTGAACCCATATCAGTGGATTGGTGTCACGTTGGCTGTCGCATCATTTTTGATGCTTAGTCGTAGCGGGAAGAAAGAAGGTATCGATTTCAAACATGACAAATGGATATACTTTATTGTTCTGGCTGCTGTACTCGGAGCTATAAGCGGGCTATATGACAAGTATCTGATGGCGCCTGTCGAAGATGGCGGTGTAGGACTTGACCGTATGATTGTGCAGAGTTGGTATAATATCTATCAATGCTTTATGATGTTAGCCATGCTATTGTTGTTATGGTGGCCGAAACACAATACCACCACCCCATTCCACTGGGACTGGTGCATCATATTTATCAGTATCTTCCTAAGTACAGCCGATTTTGTTTATTTTTACGCACTGAGTATACCGGGAGCCATGATCAGTATTGTATCTATGGTTCGTCGTGGGAGCGTTATTGTTTCATTCCTATTCGGCGCTGCTGTGTTCCATGAGAAGAATTTAAAGAGTAAAGTGGTGGATTTGGCACTTGTCCTACTCGGTATGCTATTCCTATATTTCGGTTCTAAGTAATACTTTATTTACCATTCAACCTCTTTTTTACCACAGCCGGATTTCCGGCTGCCATAGAATCATCTGGAATATCCTTTGTGACCACACTACCTGCCGCTATAATGCAGCGATTACCAATCGTCACTCCGGGACAGACCACGACATTTCCACCAAGCCAACAGTCATCGCCTATCGTTATAGGATAGGCCGTTTCTACCGTTGCTCTTCTTTCCATATAATCCTTAGGATGCTGCGGCGTATACAACTGGCAATTGGGACCGATAAGGGTATGTGCCCCTATACGGATATATCCACCATCCAAAAAGACACAGTTGTAATTAATAAACACATGTTCCCCCATTAAGATTCCATTACCATGATCGCAATGAAACGGCGGACAGACAACAGACGTTTCAGGCAAAGATGGAATAAGATCGCTGATCAATGAGCGATAAAGAGTATCTGTAAAAGTCATCGTCTGTAATTTACGGCATAACTCCTTAGCGTGCAACAAACTCTTCTCAATTTCCTCGTCGGAGAAATTGTATTTCTGCCGACTGCGCATCTTTTCAAATTCTGTATTCATACGCCTTTCATAATCATAATGTTTGCAAATATAGACAAAAATAATGATTATTTGGAATAAAGATAAAATTAATTAGTATCTTTGCGTTCGAAAATTATCATTTTAATAAAGTAAATTATGGAACAAGAAGAATTGTACAGAATGATTAACGAAAAGGAGGGAGCCCTCTCTCTGGCATTTCCAAAATTAATGCGCAAGGTATATGTATGGATGACATTGGCACTGGTGATAACTGGATTCACAGCTTACGAAATAGCAGCAAGCCCCAACCTGATAATGGCAATAGTAACCAACAGAATCCTGTTTTGGGGACTTATTATAGCTGAATTCGGATTGGTTATCGGACTCACTGCCGCTATCAATAAACTGTCACTTACCACTGCCACACTGATGTTCGTGCTGTTTTCAGTAGTAAATGGTGCTACATTGTCTACTATATTCTTGGCTTATACGATGTCATCTATCGCCAATGTATTTTTCATAACGGCCGGAACATTTGCCGTGATGGCATTCATCGGATATACTACGAATGCTGACCTCACATCACTAGGAAAGATTCTGATGATGGGAGTTATCGGACTGATTATAGCTACTGTCGTCAATGTTTTCTTCATAAAAAGCAGTGGCTTTGATCTCATCATCAGTTATATCGGTGTAGGCATTTTCGTAGGTCTGACCGCCTACGACTCACAAAAGATCAAGCAGATGCTGATGCAATGCGAAGATATGAATGAAGGTGCTCAAAAACTAGCTTTACTTGGAGCATTGAGCCTTTATCTAGACTTCATCAACCTGTTCCTGTACCTATTACGCATCTTTGGAAAAAGAAATTAATTACTATATTATATAAAAAAGAGAAGGTCTCTGATTCTTTAATCAGAGACCTTCACTTTTTCTGTAGTTGATTATCAATACTTAGAATCATAATGGTAACGTTGTTGTTCCTATTTTAGTCCGATTTAAATAATTTTATCACCTTAATCTCTAATATTACTCCGTTTTAGAATACTGTAATCGAATTTTTGCATTATCTTTGCATAAGATAAGCTGCATCTCGGCATAACATTCAAGCATGCTTGATGATTCTGCTCTCAATTTGCATTATCTTTGCAAGAAGTAAAAACATATTCAACAACATAATAGACCTACAGATATGAAACACTTACTAATAACAGCATTACTAATGCTTAGCGCAATCTCGGTAAACGCTATCGACTTATTCCCAGAGAACAATTCCACGGAGGTTAACCCCGATACACATCTGGTACTCGCCTTTGACAGTAAAGTGACGGTAGGTAACAAAGGTTTTATCAAGATCTTCGATAACAAGACGGGAGAGTTGGTAGACGTGTTGGATATGAGTATACCAGCAGGACCAACTGTAGGTCAGCCAGTTAATCCAGATGCCACATACACAACTGTACCTTATAAATATGTATCCAAGAAAATCAATAATGTGAACACGATACCAGGTACGCCCTCTGGCATTAACAAGAAAGATACCAGCAGGTTCCAACGTACCATCATCGGAGGATTTTCTGACGGATTTCACTTTTATCCTGTCATAGTGCACGAAAACAAAGCGACCATCTATCTGCATAACAACATACTGGAATACGGGCACAGTTATTATGTAATCATCGACGACGGGGTGATAACAACTGCCGATGGTCACTTCCACGGATTGAAGGACAAAGCTAATTGGGTGTTTACGACAAAAGACAATGCGCCTACATCTCCCGACCATTTTCTGATGGTAAGTAACGATGGTGAAGGAGATTTTAACACGGTACAGGGAGCGTTGGATTTCATCCCTGATTTCATCAACGACAGTACACAGGCATGGAATATCTGGATACAGAATGGTGATTACGAAGAACTAGTGTACTTCCGTAATAAGCAATACGTAACAATAGAAGGTGAATCACGCGACAGTGTAATCATACATTATGCCAACAATGAGGTTTTTAATCCTCATCCTGCTGATATTAAAACAAATGAGCTGAAAGGCACATTCCCGTCTAGAAGGGCAGCATTTGCAGCAGACAACTGTAGTTATATGGAATTCCGTAACCTCACACTAAAGACCGACCTTACCGGTCAGGCAGAAGGATTCCTTCTTAATGGTGACCATAACATCATTGAAAACGTACACGTAATAGGTTCAGGGGATGCTCTGCAGGCCAATGGAAGTGCATATTGGCTGAATTGCATCATAGATGGTGGAGGAGATACTGTGCTAGGACGTGGTCCATCCTTCTTCGATCATTGTACACTAAGCAGTTACGGCGCTTTTCTTTGGATCCGCAATACGAACGAGAATCACGGAGATGTTTTTCTGAATTGTACTTTCAGAGGATTAGGACCAGATGCGGTAATAGCACGTTCACCTATCAACAAAGGAAAAGGTTATCCTTATGCCGAAGCTGTATTGATCAACTGCACCCAAGACAAAATCCCGGCTATCGGTTGGGGACCGATAGAAGGTGACACCACAAACGTACATTTTTGGGAATATGCCAGCAGGAATCCCGATGGTTCTCTTACAGACGTAAGTCAGCGCCACCCTGTTTCAAAGCAATTGAATGCGACAAAAGACCAAAATACCATAGTCAATTATTCTAAGAAAGAATTTGTTTTAGGTTGGTAAACTAAAGTCTAAAGTTTTTTAATCTTTACTGATTTACAATATTATTTACTACTTTTGCATCTCAGTAGGATTTAGGGAATGGGAAAACTAGATATCAGAATAAACAAGAGATACGCATGGATTGTACCGATAACAATAGCCATCATGATTACGATGGTGGTATATTCTTATTGGCCTGCATCCAGAGATAAGATGAAACGCAGTATTGCAATTGTTGAAAACAGCTCTTATTTTCAAGTGGTATTCAACAACAAAGATACATTGTTCTTTGACGGTATTGACAAAGATTCTCTTTTTGAGAACTTGTCATACGACATGGAGAATATTAAGAAGTCAAAGTATTCAATAGGATGCTGGATTAACAAATATGCTTTATTTCCATCCTGCTATGGCAGACTGCTTACCACTTCAAAAGAAGGGAACGCAGATGATGTAAAGTACTATATTATCAATAACTTCAAAACCATACTGAAGAAGGAGACGACAAAAACAAAACATCAAATAAAAGATCTGGAATATGAATCAGAATGCCTGAAATATTATATCAGCGTACACGGCGTACAAGACGAAGGGTTCAATTTTATTTCACAATACTCCACAAAGTTAGCTAACAGAAGAGATTCTGTTGAAAAAGTTATGGAGATTTTATCCAAGACAGACTCAGATGCACACATCAAGGTAGATTACATACCAAATTATACTGTAATATACCGTGATGAAGACAACAAGTTGCATCGTGAACACTGTCGACAGATAACGGCTAGGAGCAAAAAAGGATTCAGGATGATACAGACTGACAGCAAGACGACACCTTCTTATGCATGTCCGCAACATTTTCATCATATATGGCCGTGGCACGACCGCAACGGTAAGAGAATTTTCATTGCAGGCTACGGAGGACTTGACATTGATGGCTTTGAACCATCACAAGCCAACAGCACTATTACCGCAGGTAAACTGAATGGGTATCTTGGAAAACAAGCTTGTCATACGATATCTGCCACATTTGCACAAGACGGTTCACCGGCATTCAGCGAATATGGTTTCTTTTTAGGTGTCAATTATCAGGGGAGCGTGATAAACACACGACAGTTCCATTTTCTATTTAAAGTATTGAAATAGTCATGAGGGTAAACAGATTTCCTATATTTCAATATTTAATCATAATAAGTATCTTATTATTTCTTGTAGCCTGTGGCACAAAGACAATAAGACTGAATGGCGGCGATTACCGCGGTGAGATAGACGACGAACAACCTTCCGGGTATGGAGAATGGGATAAAGATGATGGAAGTGAGAGTTATCATGGATTCTGGGCTTACGGCATGATGAATGGTTGCGGAACATTGATTAATGGTGACTATTGCTATCGTGGAGAATTCAAGGATAATAAATATGACGGTTACGGTGAACTGTTATATAAGGATAGTCTGATTTACTCAGGTAGATGGGTAAAAGGTGAACGAACGCGAGGTGTGGAAAGAGATTCCATCGGACGTCGTATTGTCGGACTATGGAAAGCTGACACCTTGTTTAGCGGTAGACGTATCGACTCTCTAGGCGTCTATACCGGAAAATTAGACAAAGACGGGAAAGCGGATGGTCACGGATATTATATAGACAACAATGGTAATTACTACGAGGGGCATTGGGAAAACGACCAACGCAATATCTTCGGGTTTTCTATCTCGGCAAAAAAAGGTCTTAGAGTTGGAGAATGGAAAAAGGATAATTACAAAGGAGAACGGGTCGTATATACCTCCGATAGAATATATGGCATAGATATTTCCAAATATCAACACGAAAAGATAAAAATCGTAACTCAGCGTATAAGATTACGTAGGCGAAGAAGATGGAGAACTGTAAAAAAGGTACAGATTACGAGATTTAGTATCGACTGGAACAGATTGCGCATCACTCATCTTGGCACATTAAGTAAGAAAAAGGTTAGCGGCCGTGCCGACTTCCCTGTATCTTTCGTATATATCAAGTCAACTGAAGGTGTATCCATTTATAATGCATATTATGCCAGTGACTGTCGACAAATACGCCGACATGGTATGCATGCCGGTGCATATCATTTTTTCTCGATTCTGTCGGATGCCTCTGCGCAAGCAAAGTTTTTTCTGAAATATACTTCATTCCATTCCGGAGATTTTCCACCTGTACTGGATGTTGAGCCTACCAACAAGCAGGTAGAAAAAATCGGTGGTAAACATGTATTGTTTAACAGGATAAGGACTTGGATGAGAATCGTGGAACATCATACTGGCGTAAAGCCTATATTATATGTCAGCCAGACTTTCGTCAACCGTTATCTTTCATCTGCTCCAGACATCAAGAACAAGTATATGGTATGGATAGCCAGATATGGTGAATACAAACCAGACGTAAAACTGATATATTGGCAATTATGTCCCGACGGCACGGTAAGAGGGATACGTGGAAAAGTAGATATAAATGTGTTCAACGGATACAGTACACAATATGATGAGTTTGTAAGAAACGCATGCTTCAAATAAAACAATGGGCTGGAATCATTAAGACTCCAGCCCATTTGACTAAACTAACAACTTAAATCTATTTATAGTAATTAACCCATAAATCCCCTGAGAATCCGGCGCCTATATCTTTACCGGCTATACCATCGCAAACGCCCTTATATGCTATCTTACGAGCATAATTGGCATCAAATATATTAGGTGCATCTTTAGGCAACCAGTATGTATGTTCATCGGTCGCATCGGATACGCCCCAAATCGTAATACCACCCTGCTGTGCCGTAGGTACATTTGCCTTATACGACTTGATAATCATTTGATATACATCCGACTGTGTCTGCTGCTGACCAGCAGAAGGTGTCGTTGTACCAACCTGTACATCCAATTCGCTGATACGCACCAGTTTGCCGGTGGCTGCCATTGTCTGGAACATCGTAGCAACTGAAGCACTATCTATCGAAGAACTGACGTGCATCTGCGTGCCAATACCATCAACCTTTCCTCCATTCTCATCGATATATTTTACGAAATCAATCAGAGCCGCGAGTTTGCCCGGACTAGTTTCCAAATTATAATCATTAACATAAAGTTTGCAATCAGACGGTGCATACTTACGGGCATAAATGAATGCATCCGCAGCATACTCCTTACCGATATAATAGCCCCAATACCAGTGGCCACTAGCCCAGTCCATTGTCAAGCCATTCGTCTGGTCTTCTGTAGGTGCCGTATCATCATCAGAGAAATTACCGTCTACGCCACGCCACTTATATGTACCATCTGTGATCGGTTCATTGATGACATCCCATTGTTTAATACAATGTGTAGCTGTTGAACTAGATAGATTGGTCATCATACCCTTAATCCATGATTCCATAGCTCCGAGCAAGGCAGCTTTCTTTTCTGCTGCAGTCTTGAATGTGTAAGTAACCTTTGTACTGGTTATTGAAGATGACTTCGACTTAGCAGCAGCCGTAGATTTCTTTAATCCGAACTTAATATTATCGATATAATATGTGGCTGCGTTTTTACCGAAATTGAGTAATATACGGTTCGCATCATCTTTGCCGCAAGTATATTCATATTCATACTTAGTCCATGTAGTACCTAGTGTAAAGGTATTATAACCTTCCTGACTGCCATAAGTAGAGCCATTCTGTACCTGGAACTGCAATGGTACACCTGCCAAACTTGATTTTGCATAGAACTGTAAAACATAAGTTTTACCGTTCACAAATGGAGTATTAAATGTATAAGCACACTGAGCGCTCCACTGATTAGCATCTGTAGGATTTGTGAGTGTCATACAGTATTTACTACCGTTATAGCCACCGCCTTCATCAGATACGCCTCCTGTAGATGAGTTACCCCAACTACCCCAAGATCCGCGCGTTCCACCTTCGAAATCACTATTGTCGCCAGTAAGCACATTATCCATAGGGTCTTCAACCTTCAGACCGAATTCTACATTATCGATAGTATATGTTGCAGCTACAGCTCCGACATTAAGACAAATACGGGTAAGTGCATCATGGCTTGCTACAGTGAATTCATACTGACATGTTGTCCAGTCTGTTCCGACGTTGAATGTATTATAACCTTCTGCGGGATAACTACCGGAAGGTTGTTGAGCACAAAATTGTATCTGTCCTGCTGCAACACTTGACTTTGCCTTGAAACGTATCACGTATGTCTTGCCTACAACAAGTGGAGAACTCAAGTCCTGACAGAATTGGGCACTGTATGTACTAGCATCTTTGGGATTAACTATAACGACTGCATAACTGTTGTCAATACCGACACCGGATGTACAAGTACGGGTAGAACTATTACCCCAACCCATCCATCCAGTCAGGTCTCCTGTTTCAAAATCACCATTCTTCAGTACATTTTCTATATCACCATCACTCTCCACTTTCATCGTAGGAGCAATCAACGATTTCAGATAAGTCTGATTCTGCTGGGTATGCCAGATGAAGTTATGTCCATATACTTCAATACCATCAGGAACATTCGTCATAAACTGATTGATTGTTGTGAAATCAAGCGATCCATCATTTTTCACGACAGATGCATGTTTCATCGCATTACCCGTTACAAACTGCTGGAAATTGCTATTACATAGGGCTGAATAAGTTGCATCATTAAGATACTTGTCTGCACCAAGTCCTATACCGAGAGGCACACCAGGCATATACTGATTCATATATGCTTTTATACTATCATAATTAGCTATCTCTTCAGCCAATGCAAGTGGAATCTCGGAAGACACAACGGCATTATGACCTTCTGGTGTATGCCAGTCCATCTTTTCATCATAACACCCGGTTAGCAGCAGCGATGCAGCTGCTAACGGGATAATTATATTATTTAGTTTCATTTTGTTTACTTTTATAAGTTACTAATCAGGTTCCTTCTTATTCAGCAGATGGATAATCAGACACTACAGAAGATTTGCAAGGAACTATTCTGAAATTGTCCACATATATTCTCTGTTTACAAACAGACGATGTATATGTTACATCACCATAAGTGAGATCTCCATTAACGAAGGCAAGTCCGAAATTACGATAATCAGTGCCATTCCTATATTCTGCCACTTCTTGGAAAGTAGGACTCTTCCCGTCTGCTATTTCCTTGGCAAATTTTCCAAATTCGCTGAGTGGGATCGTAACTGTCTGCCAACCGCTTGTCTTAAACGATTTCACTGCACCATTCTGTATCCAAGGAATATAATATCCGACGCCGATGCTTGTAGATTCACTGCTACCATAACCTGTGAAACTTGAATTATTGGCAAGATTCACCTGTATGTAACCGGTATTTACCCATTCTTCAGGTACATAAATATCAAACTGGAATGCTACTTCAGAAGCCGATGTGGTTTCCGGGATATAAGTATACATACGTGTCCAGTCATCCATTGCATTTCCATTACCCGCTGTCCAAACTTCAGAAGCGCGGTTCTTTCCAGCAATGATACCCGTAGACATCAGACGTTCCGGAATCAGTGGACAAACTTTACCACGACCGCTATTCAAAGGATCATTGACCAAATCATCTGCATTGATCATACTGCCTGTCGCACTCCAACTCCAATAGCCCTGGGTACCGGTACCGTCAAAGTCAAGAATCATGCAATCCTTATTATTGAAATACGCTGCAGAAACAGCTGTACCATTGGCACCTTCCGTTGTAATGGAACCACCTTTAGTCATATTGGCTGGCATTGTGAACGAGAACCATTTTCCGGCATCATCACCTGTCGCATTCACAATTTCTGTAACGGTAGAGCTGTCAGGTAACGTCACTTTGTTGGTCTCTTGCAAGTTTGTACCATACACAATCACTGTCTCACCAGCCTGTGGGAGAGTATTACTGATACTGCTTATCTGCGGAGATGCCGCACGGATAGTGAATGAATATGAATAAGTACCACTGTCCTTGATAAACTGGATTTTATTACGAACTGAGTCGGGAGCATCGCTTACAGGAGTTTTGCTCTGAAGTTGTAATATCATAGAATTGTCTGTGGCAAGAGCCGTGTTGAAATACGTCTCATAACCATTAACCAATATCTTCTTTGTTCCACCGAAGCCACTACCTTCTAGGCGAAGTGTCTGACCAAGACGGGCAAAAGCCACTTCACGGTCAGGAACGGTAGATTCAGCATCTTCAAGATGAACCGCACTCACTGTGACAGGACCGTTTCCTCCTGGATACGCATCGCCATCATTCTCTGAGCAAGATGTAAATCCTGTCATAGCAATAGCAAAACATGCAATCCATATATATTTTAATGTTTTCATAATCTGTATTGTTTTATTAATCTATTGTTATTCAAAAAGAGTAGATTCGTTAACCTCACGATCTCCAAAAGAATAAGATACAGGATCTGCACTGCTCTTCAGATATTTGTTTTTATTCTGGTCTGCATCAGAGTACGGAAGCAACATGCTGCTTGCAGTAGCAGTAGCCACACCAGTACCGGCTTTTTCACTTGCAACATATTTACCATCGTCTGCACTATACTTGTACGTACGGTTACGATCCTGATTATTCAGATAGTTGACCACTTCCTGTTGTTTGTAGTATGCCCGACAAACGAGGTCGTACCAATACTGTCCTTCGAAAGCGAACTCCATGCGGCGTTCATGACGCAAGTCTTCGTATGCGATAGAGGTCTTTGCTTCCAATCCGGCACGCTCGCGTACAGCATTAAAGTATTTCAATGCCTCTGCGTCTGTAGTAGACTCATTATTGCCTAGAATAGCATCTGCAAGATTCAGATAGATCTCTGCAAGACGAAGCATGTGTGTATTGATACCTGAACTTTGTTTATAACTTACTCCGTTATCGGCATAAGTACCCACAACATATTTTTTGATATTTGCACCGTTCGTACTGGCACTTTCTGTTACGCCGTAAGTATAACCGCCACCTTTCTTATTGATATATGAATAATAATCACCATAAGCTGCGACACTTTCATGTTTGCGAAGGTCGCCTGTCTCATATTCCTGGAACAGATTCCATGAACAACATGTAGCTCCTCCCCAGTTTGTACCGTCTGAAACCATTGTAGACCATCCGAAGAAGGCTGATATATCCTGATTACATCCCCAGCCGATAGCATCTGTACTGCCTTGAAGCCACTGTAACTGGAACATATCTTCCGCACAGTTGTTGTTTGCGATCATAAACAAGTCGGCATAATTGCTCATCAGTTTAAAACTGCTTTCGTTTATCACTTTCTCGGCAGCTTCCTTTGCCAGGGTCAGATAATAAGTATTACGTGTACCACGGTTGAAATCCGTTGCCACATTCTTACCATCATACTGTCCCTCTGTTGTAAGACCAGCCATTGACAGATACAAACGACTGAGCATACCATACGCTGAATATTTGTTCAGGCGTCCGGTAGCAGAAGATGTTGTAGGAAGATACTTTGCAGCATATTCCAAATCGCGGATAGCAAATTCCATGACATCAGCGCGAGGATTTGTAGGAACCACATAATTGTTTACCAGGTCACTGGTATTCTCATATATGATGACATTTCCCCATAGAGAAGCAAGATACCAATATGCCAGACCACGCATGAAACGAGCTTCGGCTATACCCTCTGTCTTAGCTTCATCACTGACGGCAGACGTACATTTGTTCTTTATATTGTTGATCGTATTGTTACTCTGAGCAACGACAGAATAAAGAGAAGCCCAACCTTCCTGAAGTCCATCAGACAAAGATGTCTCATTGAAGTTGGTATACACCTTTATATAACTAGACCATTGCGCAGTGATATTGTTTGAGCGACCGTCGCCCATACTATAATATAATTTGCCATTAAAACTGTTCCATACATAATTGTATAATGTAGATGTCGCTTCAGAAACAGCCTCATCACTATCAAAGAATGTATCCTGGTTCAGACTTGACGTGTTATTTTGATCCAAAAAATCATCAGCACACGAAGTAACCATCATTCCAGTTCCAATAAGGGCACTTAATAATAATATTTTTGTTTTCATAATACTTGTCTTTTAGAATGATATGTTTAATCCGAATGTATAAATACGAGGCGAAGGATAACGACCATAGTCGAGACCTGTCATCAAAGCATCTCCATACATGGAACCGACTTCAGGATCGAAACCGTTATATTTAGTCCATGTAAATACATTTTGTAAGTTCATATACACTTTTAAATTCTCCAGTTTTATCTTACGGACAAGACTCTTCGGTAATGTATAACTTAATGATACGTTCTGCAGACGGATGTAACTGCCATCTTCTACATACAAGTCACTCATACGATTGTTAGCATTTGTTGAAGAAGCACTCAATCTAGGTAGAAGTGTAGAACTGGCATTGCTGACATACAAATTACGGTAATCGTCAGTTGGCTTATTCGGATCGATGACGCTCAATATTGCATAATTGGCTGCACTGGTCAGTAAATTGCTGTTAGAACGTACATCTTCCAGGAAGCGGCGGTTGTAATTGATGATATCATTACCATAACTGCCACTGAAGAATATCGTGAGGTCAAATCCTTTCCAAGAGAATGTGTTACCGATACCAAATGTGAAATCAGGGTTAGGATTGCCAATAAATGTTTCATCTTCATTGTTAATCTTACCATCACCGTTGATATCCTCAAAGATATAATCGCCGATCCATGTTTTGTCTTTAGCTATAGAGCTACCTTCTGGCAGAGCTACGGCTTTCACATTGCCATTAGCGTCTTTATAATAGAAATCTTCCGCTTTTTCGAAACGGCCTATTACCTTATATCCCCAGAACTGTCCGATAGGTTGTCCCACTGTCGTACGTGTTACCGTAGAAACATCCGAACCTACCTGGAATGTCTTGTCAATTGTAGAACTTTCCGTATCCAGATTCAATACCTTATTACGGTTCAAAGAGAATACAAAATTACTACGCCATTGGAAACCACCTTTATCAATATTTACTGTATTCAACGTCATCTCGACACCCGTATTGCGCAGACTGCCTACGTTAGCCCAAGGATTACTTGCGGCTCCATTTCCTGATGAACCGAGGTATGCAGGTAATGGAATCTGCAACAACAAGTCGCGCGTTTTCTTATAGTACCAGTCAAAAATGAATTCTATACGGTTGTGGAACATATTCAGGTCAAGACCTACGTTATATGAATCCGTTGTCTCCCATTTCAGATCAGGATTTGCATTGTTTGCCGTCAGCACACCAGATCCCCATGGTGTAGACTTGGAAGCCAACAAGGCCATGTAAGCATAATCGCTCACATTCTGGTTACCAGTAGAACCCCAACCCAGACGCAACTTCAAGTTGTCAATGGCTGTTATACTCTTCATAAATTTCTCATTCGTTATCTTCCATGCCAAAGCAGCAGAAGGGAACCATCCCCAACGATGACCGTCGGCAAAACGAGAACTACCATCACGACGGAGAGTGGCTGTCAAAAGATAGCGGTCGTCGAAAGAATAGAATGCACGTCCGAAATAAGAGAACAATGAATTGTTTACCTGACTTCCTGTACCTGATGATGAAGAGACATCACCTGCTGATATATCATGAACGGAGTTGGACAGGAAACCGGTAGCAGTACTTGCCTGACTTTCCCAATGAGAATGACTCATTTCCTGACCTACCATCAAATTGACTGTATGAATCTTATTAAAGGTATTCGAGTAATTGAATATATTACGCCATGACCAATACTTTGTATCCGTCTTCGTCCATTTGCCGGTACGGGTGTCGTTACTCAATACACCAAACTGATAATCGGGTTCATAGTAATAATACTTATTGAGATTGTAATCAGCACTGAGTTCAGTCTTGAATGTCAACCCCTTCATCAAGGTAGCTTCCAAACTTCCGTTAACACGGAAGTTCATCTTCTTATTATAGTTCTCGCGCATGTTGGCGAGAGCGATAGCATTGACAGGCATCCAGACATCGTCTGGACCATCATAACTGCCATCAGCACTCTTTACAGCTACAGACGGCTGACTCTCAAGGGCGTTCATAATCAAATTATTGTTGGCTCCCACCTGCTGTTTGCTGTCAGTAAGAGAGAAGCTGAGAGATGCTTTCAACCATTTTTTTACCTGAGCATCGGTGTTACCACGCAGTGTAAGACGTTTATATCCTGAACCGACAGCGATACCATCTTGATTCAGATAACCTCCACTGATAGAATAAGTAGCAGCAGGACTTCCACCTGTAATGGATATATTATGACTTGTCATCAGAGCCCTGCGGAACAAAGCTTCCTGCCAGTCGGTACCACTGCCAAGAGCATCAACGTCTACAAATGCATCGCTGTATGCAACGATGCCGGCTGCAGCGCGGGCATTATGATGAGTAGCATATTGCTGAAGGTTCATCATATCCAGTTTTTTGGCCTGTTCCTGCCATCCCACATAACCGTCGTAAGTAATGGTAGCCTCACCAGCCTTACCGCGTTTTGTGGTAATCATGATAACACCGTTAGATGCGCGTGCACCATAAATGGCGGTGGCGGAAGCATCTTTCAATACATCCATGGATACAATATCACTAGGGTTGATTGTAGCCAATGGGTTGTTGGATGAAAGCGGGTCGCTTGTATCTACACCGGCAGCATCTATCACAACACCATCAATGACGAAGATAGGTTGGTTGGTCGCATTCAGTGAGTTGATACCACGGATACGGATAGATGTATTGGCACCAGGCGTACCTGAGTTGGCTTGAATCTGTACACCGGCAGCGCGTCCCTGTAATACCTGGTCGATACTGGTCGGTACGGAACGTTCAATCGCTTTCTCGTTGACTGATACGACAGAACCTGTAACATCAGCACGTTTCATCTGACCGTAACCTACAACGACAACTTCGTTGAGTACTTTCTGATCTTGAGAAAGATTCACATTAATCACTTTCTTCGAACCGACATAAATCTCTTTTGTCTCATATCCAAGATAAGAGAATACAAGAGTCTGTTTAGGCGAAGCCTGGATAGAATAATTACCATCCATATCAGTTACGGCACCGGATGTGGCACCTTTCACCTTGACGGTGGCACCGATCAATGGGCCACCTTCATCACTTACCGTTCCTTTTACGGTAACATTCTGAGCGTACGTCCACAGAGGGAACATACATAGCAGAAACAAGAGCCCGAAGGCTTTAATCATTTTGCTTGTGCATTTCATAATGAAATAATTTAG
>NZ_CALMHT010000126.1 GCF_937863835.1 uncultured Prevotella sp. | reverse complement strand
TTTCTGGCGAATATGAGTCATGAGATTCGTACACCGCTCAACGCCATCGTGGGATTCTCCGACTTAATCGTCAAGGGGGATGATGATGAGGACCGTGAAGTGTTCGGGTCGATCATCCAGGAAAACAGCGATCTGCTGTTGCAACTGATTAATGATATCCTCGACCTCTCAAAGATGGAAGTGGGTCTGGTGGACTTTACAATGACGGACGTGGATGTCAACGCGGTATGTTCGGACATCGTCAAGGTGATGAAGATGAAAGCGAACAATCATGTGGAGATCAGGATGGGCAGGCACGAACCGGCATGTATCATCAGGACCGACAGAAACAGACTGATGCAGGTGATAACCAATTTCTTCACGAATGCTATCAAGTTTACTTTCGAGGGCAGCATCACCCTGAGTTACGAACGGACGGACGACAACATGATACGATTCTCTGTCACCGATACGGGCATGGGTATCAGCAAAGAGGATATAAAGAAGGTGTTCCAGCGTTTTGTCAAGCTCAACACGTTCGTGCAGGGTACCGGTCTGGGACTGTCGATATGCAGTATGATCGTGGAACAGATGGGCGGCAAGATAGGTGCTGATTCGGAAATAGGCAAAGGGTCCACATTCTGGTTTACCTTGCCTGCGGGGAGATAAACATTCAAGAATAAGACTTTATCATTTCAGATTGTCAACAAACGATTTCGGCAGTACGACATTCGGGAGAGTGAGGGATTCTCTGAACAGGGGTGCTATCTCACTGTCTTCGAACCCTGCTATGCCGCAACCGATCCTCGTTACGAGGAATGTCAATTCGGGATGCTGACGGGCGAAAGTGATAAACTCATCCACATAAGGTTGGATGGTATCTATCCCACCCTGCATGGTGGGTATGGCGTAAGACTGTCCCTGCAGACCGTCGCCCTGTCCCCAGACGGCACCAAACTTATTGTATGCCAGTCGGGCGGCGCCTCCGCCATGGAAGCCGCCGAGGTTACTGCCGAAAACAAAGATCTCATTGTCTTCGAGCGTGTCTATTCTGCCAGGGGTGTATTTTCTGTCTTTATTCATATATCTCATCAATACCGTTGTATTCAGCTTCGGTGGCATCGGATGCACAGGGGTTGAAATTGTCGGGAAGGTCGAAGATGGCGTCGGGGGAATATCCGAGACGGGGATCTGCAAAGACTTTCTGCATGTAATAGGCCCAGATAGGTAACGCCATGGAGGCTCCTTGTCCCATCTGCATATTGTCGAAGTGGATATCACGGTCTTCACCTCCTACCCAACAGCCGCTGACAAGCGTCGGGGTGAAACCGATAAACCATGCATCGGAATTGCGGTTGGTGGTACCGGTCTTACCGCCCATCTCACATTTGAGGTTGAACTTATACCGGATGCGGCGACCGGTTCCTTCGTCTATGACGGCTTTCAACAGGACGAGCATCTTATTGGCACTCTCTTCACTGATCACCTCGTTCATCTTGGGCTGGAACTGGGTGATGGTGTTGCCCTCGTTGTCTTCTATCTTCGTGACAAACATAGGGGCACACCTGATGCCGTGATTGGCAAAGGCACTGTAGGCACTGACCATCTCTGCCAACGAAATGTCGCAGGATCCAAGACATAACGCCATAGACGGATGAATGTCGGGATTGGCTACGCCAAACTCGTGTATCAACTGTACAAGGGCCGACGGACTGAGTTTGCTCATCAGATAGGCGGATATCCAGTTGTTAGACTGCGCCAAGCCCCATTTGAGGGTAACCATCTGTCCATAACGGCTGTGACTGCTGTTTCGTGGTGTCCACGGTGCACCTGCCACCATATAGGTACGTTGCACGTTGGGTGCCTTGTCGCACGGAGAGAAGCCGTTCTCCATCGCCAACGAATAGAGGAACGGTTTGATGGTGGAACCTACCTGGCGGCGACCGCCTGTGACCATATCGTACTGGAAATGCATGAAATCCAATCCTCCGGCATAAGCTTTCACGGCTCCTGTCTTCGGATCCATACTCATAAATCCTGCACGGAGGAACGACTTATAGTATCGGATGGAATCCATCGGTGTCATCACGGTATCAATATCTCCATGATAGGTAAAGACGGTCATATCGGTAGGGGTGTTGAACGACTTGCGTATCTCAGCGTCTGAAGCACCCTGTGACTTTAGTACCTTATATCTGTCGCACTGTTCCATGGATCTGTTTAAGATGGCGCGAACCTGTTCGCCCGACAAAGCTTCGGTAAAAGGTGCGTTGGGCTTATGTCTGTTCTCGGCAAAGAACTGTGGTTGCAGATACTGGGCGATATGCTTATACAATGCTTCCTCGGCAAACATCTGCATACGGGAATTGATGCTGGTATATACTTTGAGTCCGTCGGTATAGACATTGTATGGCGAACCGTCTTTCTTGAAGTTCTTGTTGCACCATCCATACAAGGGATCGACATTCCATAATACGGAATCTTCTATATATTTGCTTTTGTTCCATGACGGATAATCACTCTTCTCAGGTTTCTTGGCCATCATATACCGGCGGAGGAAATCGCGGAAATATACGGCGATTCCATCTTTGTGGTCGATTCTGCGGAAATTCAACTTCATCGGTTCGGCAGACAGTTCACTCAACTGTGTCTGGGTGATGTAACCCGCCTTGCACATCTGGGAAAGAACGACATTACGACGTTCGGTACACCGCTCGGGATAACGTACGGGATTGAAATAAGAGGGGTTCTTACATAAACCGATCAATGTGGCAGCCTCAACGATGGAAAGTGTTTTCGGTTCCTTATTAAAATATGTGCTGGCTGCTGTCTTGATTCCCACGGCATTGTGCAGGAAATCGAAGTAATTGAGATACATCGCTATGATTTCCTCTTTGGTATAGTTGCGCTCCAGTTTGACGGCGATAACCCATTCTATCGGTTTCTGGAGTAAACGTTCTACAGTATTTTTGGCAGTCTCGGAATACAACTGTTTAGCCAACTGCTGCGTAATGGTAGATCCACCTCCGGCACTGCGCCTGCCCATGATGCCTCTCTTCACAATAGCACGTCCCAAAGCATAGAAGTCGATGCCGGAATGTTCGTAGAACCTGGAATCCTCAGTGGCCACCAATGCCTGAACGAGATAGGGTGACAAATTCGTATAATCGACACATATACGGTTCTCACGGTTGAAATTCCATGTACCCATCACCTTGCCGTCGGCTGAATAAATCTGTGTGGCGAAACGGTTGATAGGGTTCTGTAATTCTTCGATTGGCGGCATGTAACCAATCCAACCTTCGGCAATAGCCGTGAACGCGATAACCATCATTAAAATTACCGTTACGAGGAGCCCCCATAAACAATGTACTAATGCCTTTCTCATTATTGAGTATTACGATTTTATAAATTTGATGAATGTCAATAAATAACATTCTCGATGCAAAAATACAATTTTCTTTCCAATTATCGCCATTTAATCAAAAATAATATGTAACTTAGCGGTCGAAAATAAAAATAAATTTACAAGAATTGATGGAAAGCCATGATTTTGTAACGATAGCAGACCTTACAAAAGAGAAAATTCTCTATCTGATAAGGATGGCCGAGGAGTTTGAGAAACACCCTAACAGAGAAATTCTTAAGGGGAAAGTTGTAGCCACACTCTTCTTTGAGCCCTCTACCCGCACCCGACTTAGTTTTGAAACGGCAGCCAACAGACTGGGAGCCAGAGTAATCGGATTTACGGATCCGAAAGTAACAAGCAGCACAAAGGGCGAAACCCTGAAAGATACGATTCTGATGGTTTCCAACTATGCTGACGTCATCGTGATGAGGCATTATATAGAGGGGGCGGCGCAATATGCCAGTGAAATAGCTCCTGTGCCTATCGTCAACGCAGGCGACGGTGCACACCAGCATCCTTCACAGTGTATGCTCGATCTTTATTCCATCTATAAGACACAGGGCACACTGGAAAACCTGAACATCTACCTGGTAGGTGACCTGAAATACGGACGTACGGTGCATTCGCTCATCATGGCTATGAGACATTTCAATCCGACATTCCACTTTATCGCTCCTAAAGAACTGGCGATGCCCAACGAGTATAAATTGTACTGCAAAGAGCATCATATACAATATCAGGAGCATACCGCATTCAACGATAAGGTGATAGCTGATGCCGACATCCTCTATATGACCAGGGTACAGAAAGAAAGATTTTCGGACCTGATGGAATATGAAAGGGTGAAGAATGTGTACATACTCAAGAATGAAATGCTCAGCGGCGTAAAAGACAATCTGAAGATTCTGCATCCGCTGCCAAGGGTCAATGAGATAGCGTATGACGTGGACGAAAATCCTCATGCCTATTATATACAACAGGCCCAGAACGGACTCTATGCCAGACAGGCCATCATCAGTGACGTGCTCGGCTATACGCTCGAAGACATTATGAACGACAAGACTATAATAAAGTGATAGACTATGAACAAGAATGAAATGCTTGTTGCCGCAATAGAAAATGGCACAGTTATCGATCATATTCCCAACGAGAAAACTTATCAGGTAGCTGACTTACTGGGATTGAGGGATCTCACGACACCAGTAACCTTGGGATGCAACTTCCGTTCTAAGAAACTGGGCAAGAAAGGTATTATCAAGGTGGAAGATAAATTCTTCACGGATGAAGAGATTTCACGCCTGTCGGTCATCGCCCCTAATATAGTACTGAATATTATCAAAGATTACGAAGTAATAGAAAAAAAGACTGCACTGACTCCGGACAACATCAAAGGCATCGTGAAATGCAACAACCCGAAATGTATTACCAACAATGAACCTATGCAGACTTTATTCCATGTCGTAGATAAAGAGAAAGGTATACTGAAATGCCACTACTGCGAGATGGAACAGGATATCAACAAGGTGGAACTGGTATAAAAGGTAAAAACAGGAATAATCATTTTTAAATAAAAAATTCGCAACAATGAAAAGAGATCAAGAGATTTTTGACCTTATTGAGAAAGAGCATCAGCGCCAACTTAAAGGAATGGAGCTGATCGCATCAGAGAATTTCGTTAGTGACGAGGTTATGGCTGCTATGGGGTCGTACCTTACAAACAAGTATGCAGAGGGATTACCTGGCAAACGCTACTACGGTGGTTGTGGTGTTGTGGACCAAGTGGAGACAATCGCCATTGAACGAGTAAAGAAGCTTTTCGGAGCTGAATTTGCTAATGTTCAGCCACACTCAGGTGCTCAGGCTAATGCTGCCGTGCTGCTTGCCGTACTTAAGCCCGGTGATACATTCTTGGGACTGAACCTGGCTCACGGTGGTCATCTTTCTCATGGTTCTTCTGTCAATACTTCTGGTATCCTTTATAAGGCTATCGGTTATGATCTTGACAAAGAGACCGGTCGTGTAAACTATGATCAGATGGAACAGTTGGCTATCGAGAATAAACCAAAACTGATTATCGGCGGTGGTTCTGCTTATAGTCGCGAATGGGACTACAAACGTATGCGCGAAATCGCTGATAAAGTGGGCGCTTTACTGATGATAGATATGGCTCACCCTGCCGGTCTTATTGCTGCCGGTCTGCTGGAGAACCCTGTGAAATATGCTCATATCGTAACTTCTACTACTCACAAGACACTCCGCGGCCCTCGCGGTGGTATTATCCTGATGGGTAAGGACTTCGAGAATCCATGGGGACTGAAGACTCCGAAGGGACAGGTGAAGATGATGAGTCAGTTGCTGAACAGTGCTGTTTTCCCTGGTATACAGGGTGGACCACTTGAGCACGTCATCGCTGCCAAGGCTGTAGCTTTCGAAGAGGCTCTTCAACCTGAATTCAAAGAATGGGCAAAGCAGGTGAAGAAGAATGCCAGCGTACTGGCACAGGAACTGATCAAACGCGGTTTCACAATCGTCAGCGGTGGTACAGACAATCACTCTATGCTTGTAGACTTACGTTCTAAATATCCTGACCTGACAGGTAAGGTAGCAGAGAACGCTTTGGTTGCAGCCGACATCACGGTAAATAAGAATATGGTTCCTTACGACAGTCGCAGCGCATTCCAGACTTCTGGTATCCGCCTGGGTTCTGCAGCCATGACCACACGTGGTGCAAAGGAAGATATGATGGTACTTATCGCCGAACTTATCGAAGAGGTGCTGAATGCTCCTGAGGACGAAAAGGTAATAGCTAACGTAAGAGCAAAAGTAAACGAGACAATGAAGAAATATCCATTGTTCGCATACTAAAACTTACTCTGATATAATCATTTAAAGATACGCCTTATGATAAGGCGTATCTTTTTTTTCGTAAAAAGTGTTAGGTTATGATTTATTTTTGTACATTTGCATGGTAACATTAGAATACTATGATTATAGGAATAGAAGCACAAAGAGTATTTCGGAAAAACAAACATGGAATGGACTATGTCGTTCTGGAAGAAATCAAACAATTACAGAAGATTGATACGAAAAATCAATATTTTGTATTTGTCAAACCCGGCGAGGACCATTGTCTCCATGATAGCGAAAACACGACGATCATAGAAATTCATTGTCCCTCCTACCCTTTGTGGGAACAGATAGCCTTGCCCATGGCTGCCAGGAAATATGGGGTTGACGTGCTCCACTGTACCAGTAACACGGCACCGCTGTTCTGCAGTGTTCCTCTTATTCTGACTTTACACGATATCATTTTCCTCGAACCGCGTGACAAAAACAATAAATCATTTTACCAGAATATGGGATGGATATACAGACGTATGGTAGTTCCCAGAATAATAAACAGATGTAAAAGAATCATTACGGTATCGGATTTTGAACGGAATAACATTGAAAACAAGTTGCATATTGGTGACAGACTGATCAGAATATATAACGGATACAATGAATGGTTCAAACCCATCAACGATACCCATGACACGTATAAGAAATACATAAGCGAAGACGGTTATTTCTTCTTTCTGGGAAATACGGATCCCAAAAAGAACACGGAACGGACACTGATAGCATACAGCAAGTATCTGGAACGGTCGACACACAAAAGGAAATTACTGTTGGCCGATCTGAATGAGCAGAATCTGAACATGATGCTGAAGGCGAACGATATAGAAGGGATACGTGACCATATCATCATATCAGGTTATATCGTCAACAGCGACTTACCATCCATATACAACAGCGCCTTCGCGTTCTTATATACATCATTAAGGGAAAGTTTCGGGATACCTCTTCTTGAGGCTATGGCATGCGGGACACCGGTCATCACATCCAATACCTCATCGATGCCTGAAATAGCCAGTGACGAGGCTATCCTGATCAATCCGGGAAATGCCGACGAAATAGCAGAAGCTATGTTGTCAATAGAAAATGACGAAAAACTTTATCTAAAGAATAAACAAATGGGATTAGCGAGAGCTCAACTATTTTCATGGGAAAAGACGGCTAAGGAGCTGAAGAATCTTTATGAAAAATTCGAAAGATAGATAACGTCAGAAAAGAAACAAAGACTCGTCTTTATCCGTAGGAAGTTCTTCTTCCTGTTCGTCCATTTTTGCTTCATCTATAAAATTCAACATCAGTTGTTGCGTTTCGGACAATTGCGTTTTGATGCGGTAGAAGCCTCTTTTCCCCGTTCCCTCTATCAATGACTGGGCGGAACGGTTACCCTTCTGAACAAACGACAACACATACTTGTGAATATCATCATAATCAATGGTATCAAAGAAAGAACAATTCATATTATAGAGACGTCTGGAAATGAGCGCGATACTCATTCCTTCCTGTCCAGCCTCGCTGAGAAGCGTCAATATTTGTCTGTCGTATGTCATTCTTTGATTTAAACATAAAGAAAGACCAGTTACTACGTGACTGGTCTTTCCTGAATATTTTGTAGCAAAATTAAGCTAAAACAATCTTGCTTCCCTCATCCTTGATTTTACCTTCTTTGAAAAGCCAACCCATTCCGAGGAGTGTTTCTTCTTCACTAATTTTTGCTGCTTTTGCGATTTCCTTTACGCTAAGAGCTTTTTCAGCAGAAGCAAGTGCTTGGTAAACATCACCAGCTTTGAATCCTGCATTCTCAGCATTAATAACAACTTCTACTTTTTTTGCAGCTGTAGCCTTTTTAGGAGCTTCTTTCTTTGCAGCAACTTTCTTAGGAGCTGCAACTTTTTTTTCTGTTTTCTTTTCTGCCATAATTCAAAAAATTTATTCTAATATTGAATGACTTTTGCGTAAGTCTAACTGACTCGCTGCAAAGTTAATATTTTATTGTCAATTGCAATTATTTTTTACCAGCATTTTTGATTGGCAATCACATTTCTTTACGATTTCTGCTCGTTTTCTTGATTTAAATCAACTTGAATTTGCAATTCTTTCAGTTGTTTTGTATCAATTTCGGATGGTGCATCAAGCATGACGTCGCGTCCGCTATTATTTTTCGGGAATGCGATACAGTCACGGATACTGTCGAGACCGGCCATGATACTTACGAAACGGTCGAGTCCGAAAGCGAGTCCTGCGTGAGGAGGTGCACCATACTTGAAGGCGTTGATCAGGAAGCCAAACTGCTGCATTGCCTTTTCGGGGGTAAAGCCCAATACCTGGAACATCTTTTCCTGTAGTTTGCCATCGTGGATACGAATACTTCCACCACCTACTTCTATACCATTACATACGAAGTCGTAAGCTTTGGCACGTACCTTGGCTGGATCTGTATCCAACAGTGGGATATCATCGGGATTAGGCATGGTAAACGGATGGTGCGTCGACATCAGTCGCTGCTCCTCTTCACTCCACTCGAACAACGGGAAGTCGATAATCCAAAGGCACTCAAACTTATTCTTATCTCTAAGGCCTAGACGCTCACCCATCTCCAGTCGTAATGCGCACAACTGTATACGGGTCTTATTGGCGTTGTCACCACTGAGAATCAATACCAGGTCACCATCATTGGCATTGAACTTCTCTTTGAGGGACTGTATCACTTCTGGTGAATAGAACTTGTCGATACTGCTCTTTACTGTGCCGTCTGCATTAAACTTAACCCAAACGAGTCCTTTAGCACCTATCTGCGACCTCTTGACGAAGTCGGTCAACTGATCCAGTTGTTTTCTTGTATATTCAGCACATCCGGGTGCACAGATACCACCTATATATTCGGCATCATTGAACACACTGAACTCGCCAGTGCCTTTCAACGTATCCATCAATTCAACAAACTCCATTCCGAAACGGAGATCCGGTTTGTCACTACCAAAACGACGCATCGCCTCGTGCCATGTCATCTGCTGCAACTTGGCAGGTAATTCGACACCGCGTACTTCTTTGAACAAGTGACGGGCCATATCCTCGAACAGATTGATGACATCATCCTGGTCTACAAAACTCATCTCGCAGTCGATCTGGGTAAACTCCGGTTGACGGTCGGCACGCAAATCCTCATCACGGAAACATTTCGCAATTTGGAAATAACGGTCGAAACCGCTGACCATCAACAACTGCTTCAATGTCTGCGGACTCTGCGGCAATGCATAAAACTGTCCAGGATTCATACGCGACGGTACCACGAAATCACGTGCACCTTCAGGTGTGGAACCGATAAGGATAGGTGTTTCAACCTCTATGAATTCCTTGGAATCCAAAAAGTTGCGGATGAGAATCGTCATACGGTGACGTAATTCCAGATTCTTACGTACAGACGGACGACGCAAATCAAGATAACGGTATTTCATACGGATATCATCACCACCGTCTGTATTGTCCTCTATCGTAAACGGAGGCGTAAGGCTGTCGCTCAGTACATTGAGCGTATTTACGATAATCTCTATATCTCCTGTGCCGAGATTCTTATTCTTACTTTGACGTTCACTGACAGAACCGCTAATCTGGATACAGAACTCACGGCCCAGTTTGTTGGCACGCTCACATAGTTCCTTATCCACTTCTTCGTTGAACACCAACTGCGTAATACCATAACGGTCGCGCAAGTCAACAAATGTCATACCACCCATCTTCCTGCTACGCTGAACCCATCCGGCCAGAGTTACGACAGTACCAACATCAGAGAGTCTGAGCTCTCCACAAGTTTTTGTTCTATACATTGATTTCTATAATTTTACTTAATTTGAGATGCAAAATTATACAAAAATGTGGAAACCAACAAATAATTGGAAATAAATACTTACTTTTGCGGCAAATTACTAATTTACTGAATGAAAAAAATATTTATTATGCTAGCGCTGGCGACTATCACAATACCTTCGGTCGCCCAAAATGAGAGAATGGAAAGTGTGATGAACTCATCACGCAAAGTGAATAATCATTTCATGGAGAAATATGCCGACCCTACGATTCCAACCAATGTGGGTAAGGTTCGTCCAAGCAATCTGTGGACGCGTGCGGTATACTATGAAGGTCTCTTCAACCTATACGGTATAGACAAGGACCAACGGTATATCGACTATACTGACAAATGGGCGGACTTCCATCGGTGGATGCCGCGCAACGGTGTTACTACTACCGATGCGGACGACCAGTGCTGCGGACAGGCTTATATCGAACGTTTCTTCCAGACAGGCGACTCGTCCAAAATCAAAGGAATACGTGAGAACATAGACTTGCAGATGAAAAGCGGAAGAGTGGATTACTGGACTTGGATAGACGCGATACAGATGTGTATGCCGGTATATGCCGAACTGTATAAGGTGACAGGCAACCGTGCTTATATGGATTACGGTATGAAGATGTACAACTGGAGCCGAAACGAATGCGGAGGCGGTCTGTACAACAAGAAAAACGGTTTCTGGTGGCGTGACAAGGATTATGTACCGCCTTACAAAGAGACTGACGGCAACGACTGCTATTGGAGCAGAGGCAACGGTTGGGTATATGCGGCACTGGTCAGGGTCATGAATCAACTGGACAGGAAAGACAAATACTATAAAGCTCTCAAAGGCGACTTCGTAAAGATGAGCAAGGCTTTCGCTTCATGTCAGCGGAGTGACGGATTCTGGAATGTAAGTCTCGTATCCCCTGTCACATACGGCGGGAAAGAAGTAACGGGCACTGCATTGTTCTTATACGGAATGAGTTGGGGTATCATCAATGGAATATTGCCGGCATCAAAGTACAAGGACATTTGTGACAGAGCATGGGACGCTCTTGAAAAAGATGCCATACATGAAGACGGTGTACTGGGTTATGTACAAGGTACAGGGAAAGACCCATCAGCAGGGCAACCTGTCACTTATGACAAGACTCCTGATTTCGAAGATTACGGTACAGGATGTTTTCTGTTAGGTTCAACGGAATACTACAAATTGTTAAAAAAACTATATAAATAGTACACTTATCGGAAAAACTACTTACATTTGCCGCGTAATTTAAATATCAAAGTTATGAAAAAGATTATTTTAATGTCTTTGCTGCTAGTATGTGGAGTGGTTTTCGCATCAGCACAATCAAACGGAAAAAAGGACGCTGAAATAAAGTTTGATAAGTTATCATACGATTTCGGAACTTTTTCTGAAAAGAATCCTACTGTAGCATGCACCTTTACATATACCAATGTCGGTGATGCGCCCCTTATTATCAATCAGGCCATCGCCAGTTGTGGTTGCACTGTCCCTTCTTATACGAAGGCACCTATCATGCCGGGAAAGAAAGGTGAGATAAAAGTGACATACAACGGTGCGGGAAAATTCCCCGGTCACTTTAAGAAAACAATCACAGTGAGAACAAATGGTGTAACGGAAATGACACGTCTTTATATAGAAGGTGTCATGACGGAAGCAAAGTAAATAAAAAATTAGAATACACTCAAATCAAAATCCCCGATAGTCTTTTGGATTATCGGGGATTTTTTATATTCAGAACGAGTATGCGAAACCTATTGATGCATACTCTTTGAATTGCCAATATCCATGATCGTTATCTTTTGTGGATCCGTCATCAAAACGAGGATAGACGAATACATTCGCACTGATATACTTATTAAGTATAAATGAAATGGTATTTTCCCATTCCAGTTCTGCCCTCTTATAAGTAGTATACCCATAAAGCCGTGTCTTCCATTTTATCATATCGGATAATGTCCACGTAAGATCTACCGTAAATTCAGAACCGAAATCGTTAAGTGTATGACTTCCTTCATCAAGACTGTATCTCGTAGACAAATCCAATCTTCCTACATAACGGAAGTTGTACGCCAACGGTGCAAGGTTGATCGTACCCGTCAGTGACTTATTCTTGGTGTTCACTTTATAATCCATACCGATAGAGAGGTTCAAGTTGTAGGGAGAAAAGAAATCGGAGTAGGTGGTGTTGTCATTACTCTTATAGCCCCTGGCAAACTGAGTATAGGTAAGCAACTGGAATGTATAATACCAGTTATTCTTGGCCTGTAGACCGAGCTTGCCTGTATAACGAATCATGTCTTCGGTTGTCTTAAACTTATGCAGACTGTCGCTCGCTGATGACTGCAGACCGAATTTCAGTTCCAGTTTATTATCAAACTTCAATTTTGACTTATTGTTATAATTCGCCTGCATGGTAACACTGCCGACCATGGAATAGTTGCTCTCTCCGCCTTTATACCAGTTGCCGGAAACATAATTTTGCATAAACTGCAAACTATAATCGCCTGTATAAGTCCAGAAGTTAGGATGAGTGACAAGAACATTCATTGGGATAAAAGTCGGCTCGGCCGGTTTGGGAGCCGTCTTTTCAGTCAGTACGACCTGATGGCGTATCGGGCGATCCAAATCTTCTATTAATTTACCCGACTTACGAAGTCGGTCTTCACTTGAAACAACCAGATCAGGTCGTTTTAAGTAGATATTTAACAATGCATTATTAATTTCCTCATTATCAAGATATTTATATTTGTCTGGATGATAAGACAAAGTATCTTCAATCACGTCATGATAGAATGTCATGGGAACAAATAATTTATAATATCTGCTGCTTATATCCAATTGGTCTCTCAACGAGTCATTGACACTATAAATGGAATCCATCCTTGTTCTCAGAGTATGCAGCGAGTCAATATATGCCTTTACGACCAATGAAGTATCGTTTGCTGTCTGATGAGAAGAGCGACCTCTCTGGCTATGTGTTTGGGACATTACTGGAATAATATCCAGAAACACAATAACTATAAATATTATATATATGTATTTCCTTTTCATTTCAAGATGCAAAGATAAATAAAATCGCCAATACGACGAATTATAAGATAGTATTTTTTCAACTTATTCATTTAATTAATAATTAATTTGGCTGGTTATTCTTTTTTTTGTACTTTTGCACCTTGTATTGTATTGTAAAAATTAAGAATAAAAAGATAAGTATCGTGGCAGAAACAAAGTACATCTTCGTCACCGGCGGTGTTGCTTCCTCACTAGGAAAAGGAATCATATCGTCATCAATAGGTAAACTCCTTCAGGCAAGGGGTTACAACATCACAATTCAGAAGTTTGACCCGTATATCAACATCGACCCGGGTACATTAAACCCTTACGAGCATGGCGAATGCTATGTTACCGTAGATGGTCATGAGGCCGACTTGGACTTAGGTCATTATGAGAGGTTTACCGGTATTCAGACTACAAAGGCTAACAACCTGACAACAGGTCGTATCTATAAATCAGTTATTGACAAGGAACGTCGCGGTGACTATTTGGGGAAAACCATTCAGGTTATACCACATATTACGGATGAAATAAAACGTAATGTGAAACTACTGGGCCAGAAGTATCATTATGATTTCGTCATTACCGAAATCGGAGGTACTGTGGGCGATATTGAATCGTTACCATACTTGGAGAGCATCCGTCAATTGAAATGGGAATTAGGTAAGAATGCGTTATGCGTTCATCTTACTTACGTACCTTATCTGGCTGCAGCCAAGGAACTGAAGACGAAACCTACACAGCACTCTGTCAAAGAACTGCAGAGCGTGGGTATTCAACCGGACGTTTTGGTGCTTCGCACAGAACATCCTTTAAATGATAATATACGTAGAAAAGTAGCCAACTTCTGTAATGTCGACTTTGAGGCAGTGGTACAGAGTGTGGATATGCCTACTATTTATGAAGTACCTGTACAGATGCAGGAACAAGGTCTTGATGCTACCATACTGAAAAAGATGGGTGAGCCCGTAGGTGAGACACCTGAACTGGGACCTTGGCGTAAATTCCTGGAGCGCAGACACAAGGCTACAGAAATCGTTAATATCGGTTTGGTGGGAAAATACGATTTACAGGATGCATATAAGAGTATTCTCGAGAGTCTTTCTCAGGCAGGCACATACAATGACTATAAAGTAAAGGTATCATTTATCAATAGTGAAAAACTTAACGAGCAGAATATCGGGGACCAATTGAAGAATATGGACGGTATCGTAATCTGTCCGGGATTCGGTCAGCGCGGTATAGAAGGCAAAATCATCGCTGCACATTATACCCGTACACATGATGTACCTACATTCGGTATCTGTCTCGGTATGCAGATGATGGTTATCGAATTTGCCCGTAACGTTCTGGGTTATGATGATGCCAACAGTCGCGAAATGGATGAAAAGACAGAACATAATGTCATAGATATCATGGAGGACCAAAAGAATATCACAAACATGGGCGGGACGATGCGTCTGGGAGCTTATGAATGTATACTGAAACAGGGCTCGCGCACATTTGGTATCTACAACAAGGAACATATACAGGAACGCCACCGTCATCGTTATGAATTCAATAACGATTATGAAAAGCAATATGAAAAGGCAGGAATGCTATGTGTGGGTCGTAATCCTGAGAGCGACCTGGTGGAAATCGTTGAAATACCTGGATTGAAATGGTATATCGGCACACAATTCCATCCTGAATATTCCAGTACGGTCCTGAATCCTCATCCTTTGTTCCTTGACTTTGTCAAGACATCAATCGAAAACAAAAAGAGCAAAAAATAATTATGGACAGAAATAGTATACTTGGCTTTGGTCTTATCGCTGCTGTGCTGATCGGCTTCAGTTATATGAACAAACCTTCTGATAAAGAAATAGCCATTCAGAAAAAGCAGGATTCTATCACGGAGATAGCTAAGAAAAAGGCAGAGCAGGACCAAGCAGTCAAGTCACAGACACAGACACAAATTAATCCTATCGCAGCTAATGACACGACCTTATTGTTTCATACTGCATATACAGGACAGAGTAAAAAGATAGTGTTGAAAAACAGCAAGTTGCAAGTGACTCTTGATACGCATGGAGGAACAATCAGCGATGCCAGAATATTGAATTTCAAAGACCGTAAAGGAAACAAGGACATTACCCTCTTTAGTGGCAAAGACCAACAAATGAAGTTCTTACTTGCGGGTAAAAACGAAAATATCATCACAAGTGATTTGTTCTTCACTCCCTCGGCTCAGACTGACTCTTCAGTTACGTTGACGGCAAAGGCCAGCAACGGCGGTTCTATCAACTTCAATTATAAATTGAATAAGGATTACTTGATCGAGTTCTCTGTTGAAGCGAAAGGATTGAGCGGTATGTTTGCGCCCAACTATAACAATATGGATATAGAATGGACGGAACATTGCAAACAACAGGAGAAAGGTTTTACTTTCGAGAACCGTTACGCATCACTTACATATAAGAAGAAGGCTGGCGGTACCGATTATCTGAATGAGGGGAAAGACCTTACCGATGAGAAAGTGGAAGACGTATTGGACTGGGTAGCATTCAAAAATCAATTTTTCAGTGCTGTACTTATTTCAAAACAGGACTTTGCCGCAAACTCTCTGATGACCAGTCTGCCTCAGAAAAAGGAAAGCGGATATCTGAAACAATATGGTGCCAAACTGAAGACTTTCTTTGATCCGACGGGTAAGACACCTACACAGATGGAACTTTATCTGGGTCCGAACGATTTCCGTCTGCTTCAGAAAGTGGAAGGGGAAAGCAAATTCGACAAAGATTTGGAATTGCAGCGTCTTGTCTATTTAGGATGGCCTTTGTTCCGTATCATCAACCGCTGGTTTACCATCTATGTATTCGACTGGTTGACCGGTCTGAACATCAATATGGGTATCGTACTGATACTGATAACACTGTTACTGAAACTGATCACGTATCCACTGGTAAAGAAGAGTTATATGTCTTCGGCCAAGATGCGTGTGCTGAAGCCGAAATTGGATGAAGCGACCAAGCAATATGACAAACCGGAAGACCAGATGCAGAAGCAGCAGGCAATGATGGGATTATATTCCAAATACGGTGTAAGTCCACTCAGCGGTTGTCTGCCGATGTTGATACAGATGCCTATATGGATCGCGATGTTCAACTTTGTCCCTAACGCCATTCAACTTCGTGGTGAAAGTTTCCTTTGGATAAAAGATCTTTCCACTTACGACCCTATTATAACATGGAATCATAATATCTGGCTGTTGGGTGACCACTTGAGTTTGACATGTATTCTGTTCTGCGTAGCCAACGTATTATATTCCGTTATGAGTATGCGCCAGCAGAAAGACCAGATGGTAGGTCAGCAGGCTGAACAGATGAAGATGATGCAATGGATGATGTATCTGATGCCAGTGATGTTCTTCTTCATGTTCAATGATTACTCTGCAGGACTAAACTTCTACTATTTCGTTTCATTGTTCTTCAGTGCCGCCATTATGTGGCTGCTCCGCAAGACGACTAACGATGAGAAATTACTTTCCATTCTTGAAGCCCGTTATCAGGAAAATAAAGATAACCCAAAGAAAGTCAGTGGCATGGCTGCCCGACTTGAGGCATTACAGAAACAACAAGAAGAAGTGAGACGTCGCCGTGAAGCATCAGTGAGAAACAAAGATAAATAAAATACTTGTTAGGGGCGGACAAAGTTGTTCGCTCCTAGCTTTTTAATATAAGACAAATGAACAAGGCAATCATTCTATCTACTGCTTTATTATTTTGCAGTAGTATCCTTAAATCCCAGACTGAAGTGAAACAGCAACCGATTGTAAAAAACAATATAACTCTTAAGAGTGACATCATGACACCGGAGGCTCTATGGGCTATGGGCCGCATAGCTTCCGCACAAGTGTCACCGGACAACAGGAAAGTGGTATATCAGGTAGGATACTACAGCGTGCCTCAGAACAAAGGGCATCAGGTTATCTGTATCATGGATATCAACGGTAAGAACCAGCGTCAACTCACGCTCAGCGCGAAAAGCGAGACTGATCCTACATGGATAGAAGGAGGAAAACGTATCGCTTATCTGAGCAGTGAAAGTGGAACGAACCAGATTTGGGCAATGAATCCCGATGGTACGCAGCGCGTTCAACTAACGAATTCTAAAGATGACATAGAGGGTTATATCTTTTCACCTGACGGTAAACATGTCATCATCATCAAACAGATCCCATATTACGGAAGTATACAGAAGAATCCGTCAGACCTGCCTAAGGCAAGCGGAAGGGTGGTCACCGATCTGATGTACCGCCATTGGGACGAATATGTAGAAACGATACCCCACCCATTCGTGGCAAATGTAGGTAACAACAAAATTGATAACGGCGAAGACATGATGAAGGATGAACCTTACGAATGTCCTATGAAACCTTTCGGCGGTATCGAACAACTGGCGTGGAGTCCTGATTCAAAATCTATCGCTTATACATGCCGCAAAAAGACAGGTCGTGATTATGCTATATCTACAGATGCTGATATATATTTATATCGGATAGATACACGGGAAACAAAAAATTTGTGCAAGTCGGCCGATTACCAGGAACCGCAAATTGACGCATGCCGGTCTATGAAAGACCAGTCGGTCAATTCAGCAGAGAATCTCAAGAACAATCCCGGCTATGACGTCAACCCGAAATTCTCGCCGGACGGCAAGTATATTGCCTGGCAAAGTATGCCCCGCGACGGTTATGAGAGCGACCGCAACCGCCTCTGCGTATACAGTATAGCTGACGGCACAAAAACATACGTCACAGAATCATTCGATTCGAACGTAGACGATTATTGCTGGAATGCCGACTCCCGTTCGTTATACTTCATGGGATGCTGGCATGCCTGCATCAATATCTATAAGACTAATCTGAAGGGAAACGTAGAACAGGTTACCGATGGGTGGAATGATTATGCTTCACTTTCGGCGTTCAACAATGGAAAACAGTTGCTTACGCTTCGCCATAGCATCTCGCAGGCTAACGAGATATACATCGTAACACCGGGAAAGGAAAAGAAAGCGAAAGTGGAGCAAATATCTTTCGAGAATAAATGGATTTACGACCAACTCACCATGGGTAAGGTAGAGGAACGCTGGGTAAAGACGACAGATGGTAAGGATATGCAATGCTGGATTATCCTACCGCCCCATTTCGATCCGAACAAGAAATATCCTACCTTATTATATTGCGAAGGCGGACCACAGAGTCCGGTTAGTCAGTTCTGGAGTTTCCGTTGGAACTTCCAGATGATGGCAGCCAACGGTTATGTGATCGTTGCGCCCAACCGTCGCGGTCTGCCCGGATATGGTTCTGCATGGAACGAGGAAGTGAGCGGCGACTGGACAGGACAATGTATGAAAGACTATCTGAGTGCCATCGACGACGCTACGACCAATCTGCCTTTTGTAGACAAAGACAGACTGGGATGCGTAGGTGCAAGTTTCGGCGGATACAGTGTCTATTGGTTGGCAGGACATCATGATAAGAGATTCAAGGCATTTATCGCACACGACGGAGCCTTCAATCTGGAATCAATGTATACCGACACAGAAGAAGAATGGTTCAGCAACTGGGAATATGAACGGGCATACTGGGATATGAAAGACAGCGAAGCCGCACAAAAAACATACGCTAACAGTCCGCATCTGTTTGTTGACAAATGGGACACACCTATCCTCTGCATACACGGAGAGAAAGACTACCGCATATTGGCCAATCAAGGTATGGGAGCATTTAATGCCGCCCGCATGAGAGGTATTCCTGCCGAACTTTTGATATTCCCGGATGAAAACCACTGGGTTCTGAAACCACAAAATGGTATTCTGTGGCAGCGCACCTTCTTCGGATGGTTGGATAAATGGCTAAAAAATTAAAAAGAAAAAGATTATATGACTGAACAGATCAGACAAAAGTTGAGTGATTCTGCAGCAATGCGGTGGACAGCACTCGTTATCGTAGCCTTTACAATGATGATGGGCTACTTCCTTACAGATGTTATGTCTCCACTGGAGAACATGCTTGAGACTCAACTCCACTGGACAAGTAGCGAGTACGGGTTCTTCTCAGGTTCTTATGGATATATCAATGTATTCTTATTGATGCTTTTCTTTGGTGGCATCATCCTCGACAAGATGGGAGTACGTTTTACCGGAGTGATGTCGAGCGGACTGATGGTAATAGGTGCTTTCATCAAGTTTTACGCCATATCATCCATATCACCTGACGCGACGATGAAGTTAGCCATTATAGGATATGCCGAGGGCATCAAGGTACAGGTTCTTGTCGCATCGTTAGGTTTTGCCATATTCGGTGTAGGTTGCGAGATTGCAGGTATTACAGTATCCAAGATTATCGCCAAATGGTTCGGCGGGCACGAGATGGCTTTAGCAATGGGATTTCAGGTGGCTCTTGCCCGTCTTGGAACAGCAGGTGCTCTTGCCATCAGTCCTAAAATAGCATCATCGTTCAGTCTTTCCACACCTGTACTGTTTGGTGCTATCTGTCTGGTAGCCGGATTCCTGTCATTCTGTATATACTGTATGATGGACAAGAAACTTGAAGCGTCGACAGAGAAAGTGGAAACCGAAAAAGGGGACGATGAGAACTTCAAGTTTAAAGACCTCGGTGTCATATTCGGCAATCCGGGATTCTGGCTTGTCACCATTCTGTGTCTGCTATTCTATTCGGGCGTATTCCCGTTCCTGAAGTTTGCTACCAAACTGATGATTTACAAATACGGAGTAGCTGAAAGTGTTGCCGGTTATATACCAGCCATATTACCTTTCGGTACAATTATACTCACCCCCTTGTTCGGTACATTATACGACCGTATAGGAAAGGGTGCCACACTGATGATTATAGGCAGTCTGATGCTGACAGGTGTACATATCCTGTTTGCGCTTCCGATACTGGGCACATCCTGGTTTGCCATCATCCTGATGGTTCTTCTCGGTATATCATTTTCATTGGTACCAAGTGCGATGTGGCCGTCAGTCCCGAAGATTATACCGATGAAGCAATTGGGTTCCGCTTATGCCATTATCTTCTACATCCAGAATATCGGTCTGGCACTCGTACCGGTACTGATAGGTAGTGTGATAGAGCATTATTCCAAACAGACATTATCCAACGGCAGTGTAACGTACGACTTTACAATACCAATGTCGATATTCGCCGTATTCGGTATCACGGCAGTGATCATAGCTGTGAGTCTACGAATACTGGACAGTAAGAAACATTATGGACTGGAGCAGGCTAATATAAAGAAATAAAAACAATCCCTATCAGGTTATAGGGCGTAAAGCAGCGGAAACTATCCTTTTGACGAAAAGATAGTTTCCGCTGTTTCTTTGTGAAAACACTTCTCTCAATGATAGACAGATAAGACACTTTTCATGGAAAAGAAATCAGTTCAAAACATTTTTAATCAAAATTATTTTGGAATTTCAATTTTACGCTATACATTTGTTGCCGATTATTCCAAATTGGTAATACAATGAAAAAAATAATGTATCGTCTACAAGTTCTTGTATACTCAGTACTGTGTATTGCATTCCTTTCTTGCAGCAATGACGACACGACCACTGTCAACTATGATGAAAGTTGCGACATGGTGGTCATCGGCGGAGGAGGGGCTGGACTTTCGGCAGCATACAAAGCAGCTGAATCGAAATGCAAAGTGATTCTACTTGAAAAGACAAATAAGGTGGGCGGCAACACAGTCAATGCCACGGGCGGACTCAATGCCTGCAATACACCGATACAGAAAGCCCTTGGTATCAATGACAGTGAGGAATTGTTTTTCCATGATACGATGAAAGGCGGCCATTACCTCAACGACACATCGTTGGTATGGACACTGGTGAAGGAATCCAAAAACACGGTGACATGGCTTACAAACATAGGCATGGACCTCAGTGATGTCGGGTTCATGGCGGGTTCTTCGGTAGCTCGCACGCACAGACCTACCGGCGGCAACTATGTAGGTCCCTATCTTGTCAACGCACTAAACACATCCGCACAAAACAGTGGTGTGGATATACGAGTCAATTCGAAAGTGACAGATGTCATTGAGAAAGAGGGCGCGGCAGTTGGAATCAAAGTGGAGAATAATGGAAGGACTTATAACATCTCAACAAAAGCAGTGATTATATGTACGGGCGGCTTTTCGGCTAACCATGAGATGGTGGTGAAATATGGCGGTAGTCGCCTAGCCAACTTTGGTACGACAAACAAGCCATGCGCCACAGGCGATGCCTTCGCATGGGTGGAGAAGTTTGACGCTGCACTAACTCAGATGGACCAGATACAGACACATCCCACAGTACTCGCAAGCGGTTTCATGATAACCGAAGCTGTACGCGGCAACGGTGCCATCCTGGTAAACAAGGAAGGGAAACGTTTCTGCAACGAGATGGACACAAGGGATATCGTCTCTGATGCTGTCGTAGCGCAGACAGACGGGAAAGCATACGTCATCTTCGACCAGGCCGTCTTCAATTCGTTGGCTGCCATCTCTTATTACTATTCACGGGGATTCCTTACAAAGGCTGATTCATACGCGGCACTGGCTGACAGTCTTGGACTCGTCTCAACCGACTTCGTTTCCACGATGCAACGCTACAGTACGATGCAGAAAAACGGGACGGATGAGGACTTCGGACGAGAAGGCAGTCAGATGCTTCAACCCCTCACCCAAGCACCGTTCTATGGAGTGAAGGTATCCCCAGCCATCCATTACACGATGGGCGGTCTGAAGATAGACACCAAAGGTCATGTGCTGACATCTGGCGGAAAAATCATTCAGGGACTTTATGCTGCAGGAGAAGTGACGGGCGGAGTACACGGAGGTAACAGACTCGGTGGCAACTCAATGACAGATATCACCACCTTCGGACGCATAGCGGCCGGTACAGCAATAGAAGAATTGAAATAAAATCATTGACCGAACCGGAGTACTAGCGGCAGATGGTCACTGTAACCGTTGTTGAAACGATAACCGATAAAAGTGCGCCTGGGCAATACACCTCCATATTTTTTATCTTCTTCCAATAAGAATGGCGCATCGTTGATGCGGCAAGATTCGACTAGTGCCGTCAGGTTGGAACTGAGTAGTATCTGGTCAAGACTCCCCCACTCACCTTTATAGCGATAGGTAGCCTTTGCACCGTTTTGTCCACAGGCATGAGCAGATATATTCATCAGACGTGCATCACGACATATTTTTACCACAGCACTGTCTGTAGCATAATCATTGAAATCACCCGCCACGATGATATTCGCTTCGGGAGATATGTCACGAAGAGAATCTATCGCAGTACATAGTGTCGCAGCCATAACCATACGGTGAGGACGTGACTGCCGCTCGCCGCCTACTCTGCTCGGCGCGTGAACGACATAGACATGCAATGTATCGCCATGACTGATGACACCCGATACATAGAGGATATCACGTGTTGCTCTCATATCGGGTGATGAAGGGAGTCGGAAAGAAATATGATTGATTAGCGCGAAAGACATCGGTGAATACACCAATGCCACATCTATACCACGTGCATCTCCGGAATTGGTCATCACATACTGATAACCAGCCTTGCGCAATAACGAACGTTTGGTAAGGTCGCGCATCACACTGTCGTTCTCCACCTCACAAAGCGCCATCATATCCGGCAACATCCATTCCGCAGAAGTGGAATCTTCGCCGCATGATATCAGTTCACGACCTATATTATTCAATTTATCCCAATATCTGTAGGTAGTCCATTGACGTTCGGACGTAGGCAGAAACTGATAATCGTTCTTCAGACTGTCGTGGGCACAATCGAACAGATTCTCACAGTTGAGTTCGACGAATGTAAAGGCGGACAATAACAGGACACTTATACTCATGACAAAAAAAGAGAGGCAGGATTTTCAGGTCCTGCCTCCAGATTTATAATGTATTATTCAAAACTAGCAAACTTTCTCCAGACGTTTCATCAGAGACATCATCACCAGGAAGGATACAAGACATACAGCTATCAGTACAATCCATACAGACCATAAAGGTAATGAACCCCATAGCCATCCTGTTACCTGTACCATCATATTACCAATGGCTGTAGCCACGAACCACAGTCCCATCATCGTACCCTTCAGTTTGGGAGGAGCCACCTTACTTACAAAACTGATTCCCATCGGACTAAGCAGCAGTTCACCGAACGTAAGTACCAGATAAGTGCTGATAAGCCAGTTAGGTGTCACCAGATTAAACGAAGCGCCGGCTTTCACTGCATCCGGTGATGGCAATCCCAATGAAGCCACCATCATCAGACAGTAAGCGATACCTGCAACGAGCATACCATAAGCTATCTTACGTGGAGCAGAAGGTTCTTTCTTCTTAGAAGCCAGATAAGTAAATATCGCCAGTGACACAGGTGTCAATGCTACGACGAAAGAAGGGTTGAACTGCTGGAATATCTGTGGCAATACAGGTACTGTAGCCTCGGTCGTGCTCATATTAAACAGGATATAGACCAATGGCAGCACGATCAGTGCAGCTGCTATTCCCTTCCCTTTTCCGGTACGGTTCTGGAACACGCCGAAAAGTCCGTAGACCATCAATATCACAGCCACCAGATTGGTTACATCAAAGAAGAAACGTTCGGCCCCGACCGCCGTCTGCTGCGTATAGTCGCGGGCAAAGAAGGTCAGTGTCAGTCCGTTCTGATGGAAACTCATCCAGAAGAAGATAACCACGGCATACACAAGGAACAATGCGACAAGACGCTGATGTGTCTCCTCCTTCGTCAGTTCCTCTTCCTGTACACCAGCTGCCGCAGCAGTCTTACTGTTATAATCGGCTTGTTTGAATGTTCCACGGAAGAAATAATATATCGCAAATGACAATATCAATGAAAAACAGGCGACACTGAATCCCAGGTTATACGAATAGGACAAAGCATCAATATATCTGTGACAGAAATCTGCTATGGTAGAAGGATCGAAAGCGGCTACGCCCTGACTTGTCATGGCGGCGTGCAACTGGTTCATCGCTTCCGTAGTCATACCCGACGGAGAATCCATATACTGATGTGCCAACTGTGGTATTTTGGCATCGTACACGAACCCGTGTTCGCCCATAATCTTGTTGGTGATGACCGTAGCGGCGGTAGGGGCAAACAAGGCACCGATATTGATTGCCATATAGAAGATGGAAAATCCGTTATCCCTCTTGCCTGCATATTTGGCTTTCTCATAAAGGTTGCCGACGAGTACTTGCAGATTGCCCTTAAACAGTCCTGTTCCGCAGGCTATCAGAAAGAGTGCCAACGACATTGCTACGATTCCGAACATATTTGCCGCAAACGGAACTGCCATCAATACGTAACCGAAGAACATCACAAAGATACCGACGGTTACCATCTTACCATAACCCCATTTATCAGCGGCCATACCACCGAACAGCGGAGTGAGATAAGCCATCATCAGAAACGAACTGTAGAATGCTCCGGTAGTCTGTTCTGAGAAACCGAACTTTGCCTGTAAATACAGCGTAAAAATGGCAAGCATCGTATAATATCCGAAACGCTCGCCTGTGTTAGCCAGTGCTAACGCGTATAAACCTTTAGGTTGACCCTCAAACATAATTAATTTTTATTTGTTTTGTTTTTTGTTCTTGTTATATCAAACAGATATGTCATCTTAATGACGATATTGTTGAAATTGCTGCGACCGAAATAATCGCGTTTGGAATTTCCGTATATATTACCGAGACCATAATAATATCTGGCTTCGAGTATGAAATGTCCGGCATGCGGTATGGAATATTCCGCTCCCACTCCGGCCGTGATACCGTAATCGAATTTATTTTCTATCGCCATCGTATCCTGCGCTACGACCTGGTTGGAACGTTCGCCGATATGACTCAGGGCATAACTCATCTCAAAATTCTTATCACTGCTGTCACTGATGTACAGTCCTATCTGCGGACCGGCCTGGAAGAAGAACTGCATTCCCTTGTCTTCCCTGCCCCATCCCAGATGCGCCATAATCGGCACCTGCAGATAATTGATGGTTCTACTGAATCTCATAGCCTCGCCGTCGGCATTCTTCACTTCTACATCATTGGCATCGAGTATTTTTTCTTTCCATCCTATTTGGGAATAGTTGATTTCAGCCTGTATCGCACAGATAGACTTAAAATACTTCTCACAGGTATAACGGACAGTGAAACCGCCCGTCAGTCCTCCGTGCATCGACTGGGTGACTTTCGGGGTAAACTGCATATTACTCAACACATATCCGCCACTGAAACCAATTCTTAGATCATCACGGTGTTCACCTACTTGTGAATAGGTGGACAGTGTCATAACAGTCAATAATAATGTGATTAATAATTTTCGCATGATTTAGTAATTGATTGTTTCTATCGTCCGGTTATAAGTATAATGCACAAACATAAAACTCTTGTTCAGCCACCCGCCAGCACCTATGCGTGAGAAATGCAACGGGTTCTGGATATAGTTGAGATCACGGGTCGTTCCATTAAAATCTTTTCCGTCGGTATGAAGACCTTTCAGAAAGAAATAAGAATAGTCAAAACCTGTAATCGCAAACCGCGGCAGCGACTGCATCATATCCGAATGGAAGTTCCAACGATACTTCTGTTCTATACGCTTCGTCTTGGCAGACAGAGGATTGTAATAGAAAGTACTAGGTATATAGGTGTCAAATCTATAGAAATTATCAAGATTGTATTGTGTATACATCAGCCATTCGGTATAGCCGAACAAGGAAACCAGCGTACCGGGATATTTGACAAGCATTCCATTGAGTTTGGCAAAAGCCACGTTCAGTTCCGGCGAACGCCCGGTGTTCAGTATCACAACATTCGGTTTGGTACGACTGAACGCTTTGGCAAACTGTTCTTCACCCGACTTGAGGTTTGTCAGCGAATAGGCGATACCTCTCGCTTCCAATTGCCTGCGCAGAGCGAATGTGAACAGCCCCTTTTTGCTCGTCGTATCGTTACAGTCGATAAAGACTGGATGATAGGCAGGGAATCTGTCGAGAAACTTGCTGACAGTGGTCTCGTTCAGATCGTTCGACGACTGATATATCTGAAAGAGATTACGATTGGTATATACTTCGGGACTGATTATCGAGAAAGGTATGACGACCTTGATGTTATACTTGGTGGCAAATTCAGACAAAGCCTTCACCTGTGAAGAATACAGCGGACCGAATATGACATCACACTGTTGGGCTGCATTGTCGATCAGATTGAGCCGGATATCGGCATCCGCCGACACATTCCAGGCATGGATATCCAATGATACGCCCTCTTTCTTCAGACTGTCACAGGCCATGAGCAGTCCTCTGTAATATTCCACCATCCGTCTGCCGTCGCCGTCGTTGTCATGCAGAGGCAGCATAACACCCACTCTGATGGCGCGTTTGCGTATGTCCGTCTTGTTATTAAGACTTGTTTTTTTGTCATTCGCCCCATTGGCACCTTTCATTGCCGCCTGCTGATCCTTAGAATATGGTATACAGACATAAGAACCTTTCTTGAGTTCATAACCGGGCACTTTCATATCCGGATTGGCATTCATCAGTTCATCTATCGTTATTCCGTACTGATTGGCAATGCCGAACACGGTTTCATGTCTTTTTACCTTATGCATGTCACGCCATTGGTTTATCTGTGCCGAAACAGACATGCTGAAGATAAGCAGCAAAAGCAAAGAAATATGTTTAAAAAAACGGTTCATATTCGATATTTTTATTTTTTCGCCTACAAAAGTACAAAAAAAGAGTGGCTAAATCAACAATATTCCGTAATTTTGCA
>NZ_CALMHT010000125.1 GCF_937863835.1 uncultured Prevotella sp. | reverse complement strand
GGATATATCTTCGGCGTTTTATTCACTTTCACCGCATCTTCGGGAGCGGATGTACAAGCGGCAAACAATACCGCAAAGAATATATAAGTTATGTATCTTCTGAACATTCGGTTATAAACTTAAATTTATTGATTTCTCATTCTTGCGACATAGTCGGCATAAGGAGAGCCGGGTAAATCGCCTTTTGCCTGAATGCACTTCACCGCATCCATGTAGCCAGCTGGCATACTGTAATAGCCACCATACTGTTGAGCGCACTGAAGTGCTCCCTGAAGCAACTGCATATTACCATTGAGAAGTACTTGGGCAACAAAATAATCCAGAGCCATCTTATTTTTCACATTGCCACTGAACAGCAATCCGAACATTTTATCAATCTCACCATAGTTATAAAGGAAATTTTCCTTCAGTCTGAATCTGCGGAGTTTTCCATAAACCGGATGCGCATTAATACGTTTTTCTCTCTGCTGTATACTCGACTTATCGTTCCCTGCCTGAATGAGCGTTTCCGCTTCGCAAGCCCAAGCCCTATAGAATACCGTCTTTTTCAATAAATTGAGATGTTTGATGGCTGGATTATACTGTCCATTGATGATCAGACACTCGGCAATACGTTTGGTAAGCCAACCACTCTTTCGTCCACTGACTATCGACTCCTGCAGATCATGCGCATACCGAAGAGATGAGTTCACCATTCCTAAACGGAAGAAAGCCTCCATAGATGGGAAATCGGATGTATTATCACGTATTGATGCCATAACCAATGCATTAGGTCCGCTCTGATAAAAAGAGAACTGACGGTCTGCCAACTGTCCGGTCTGAGCCAACGCCAAATTGACGCTATTACTCCAGAAGGGGGTATTCACCGTGAATTTCTCTGCATTGGCGATGATATCATTCCATTTCTCATTTCTGATCAGATAATCTTGGCGCAAAAGCTCAAATGTAGACTTATCATATATAGAACCACGAACCTCACTATCCGTAGTTAGCCAAATGCCCAACATGGCAACAATGGCCACGACGGGAAAGCGCATGTTTTTAAAGATCTGATGCGAAAATATAACGAGAGGAAGGATGACCGCCATGCCAATCTGCATGCCCGGAACAAACAGGTTTGGCGTCTGCAGATAGTTAATACCCCCCATTGCCTCACTGAGCGGGTACTGTGGCAACAGGAAATAATATGCGGCCAGCTGTGAACCCAACGTGACAAGTACGAACGGTGAATAACGCCAACCCTTGGCTACGAAACGTAACAGGGTGTATGTCCAAACAAGCGGCCCTATTGTCCAGTAAAGCAACGGTATGACAACAATATCCGGAATCATCGATTTCTTCCCGGAAAGCCAAGCCATAAGCAACGCCATACAAAGCGCCACGGGATATGACATTGTAAACTGGATAAAGCCCATGAAATAGAGTGTCAGCAATGGCAAAATGAAACTATACAGAAATGCCAGGCGGCAATTACGCTGTTTCAAGACCGACCATGAAAGTGTCTGCATTGCAAGATAGACTCCGGCAAGCAGTATTGCTCCAAGCCAAGGCAGATAAAAGAACTGAACAATGAATTCGGAGATATAATCCGCCAACCCGCCAGCCACACTTATATCATGAATGAAATAATCGGAGCTGAAAAGAAACAATTGATTCTGCTCCTGATAGGATAGGAGATGCGGATAGACGATAGCCCAGAATAGATATATCGCAACCACGAAGAGCACTTCAACACCCGCACTTAAATATTTAGTTTTTGCCTTATTCATTTAGTATTAATGATCAACGACTGCAAAGATACATCAAATCAGAAACATAACAAAATAAAATCAGAGAAAAAGTAGGGCTCGCCTTTACAAGACAAGCCATACGAATATGATGTGAGAAGAAGATGTCATTCCACGTCTTTTACTTTGATTTTAGTCCGCTTATCCGACATGATTTCACGACCGGCACTACGAGCATCAAAATCTACCGGTATCTTTGTGAAATCAGGTATATTGTAAGAGTAGACTGATTCATCATAATACTCCCATGGATTCTCTTGCGGAAGCAAGAACGGCTTTGTAACTTTTCCTTTATCATCTATGCTGGCAAGATACAAACGAGTATACAGCCCGTCACCTCGACGACTGCTGAACACAAACCAATGCGAATTGACATTCCAATTGTGAAAGCTCTCTGTATTTTTACTATTAACCTCCTTGATTGGTGCTATCTTTCCTGTTTCTAGATTCAGCATCCAAAGGTCAGCTTCCTTATGCCAAATAGGGAAACAGCCATAATCAGCCATTGTAAACATAATATACTTTCCATCATATGATGGGCGAGGAAAGATGAGACTCTTGCACATAGCAGCCGCATTGACAATAGTATCAACCTTATTCCCAAAAGTTCCATTATTAGGATTAAAAGCTATCTTACAAAGATTATATCTAATCTTCTTATAACCATCCGGTATTACCTGCGCCTGCGAGGAACAGAAATACAAAGTTCGTCCATCGGGTGAAAAGACGGGATAAGTTTCAAAATGGTCTTTTGTGGTCAATAGCGGAGAAATCAGGACTTCATTTGTTTGTACCTTGTACACCATCAGGTCTGACGATTCATCAAACACTTCTATGCGCTCATTCTTAATACTATGAAAAGCCTGATGAGTTTTATTTGTTGAATAAGCACAATACTTACCTGAGGGATGCCAATACGGGTAAACGCAAGAACCCAAACCGCGCAATGTGTCTATTTTTGTATTAAGCCAAGTTCGTTTACCATTTACTTGTACAAGTGTAGCACCATTTGCGCCACGTACATGGAATGTAAATTGCTTAGGATCTGTACGATTAGCAGTATGACAATTCAAGCACGCATTAGGAGCTACCGTATTTTCAAGTATTGCAGATTCATTATAGTTGGACAAATCTCGCTGATAAATCCCCATTTTACTATACACCTCATAACCAGGCGCAATCTTTCGATAAGTCAGTCCATACTCACACAGTGCATACTTACTCACATACATAATGAAATCTTTATATTGGAACCATTTCCCTTCTCTCTCGACACATACCGAAAAGAAAAGTTTGCCACCTTTATTTTGACTGACAAGTTGATGCCATTCATCAATATTAAACTGTGCATAGTCACCGTTAGAATGAATTTCTCCACCCTTGGCACCTCTTACTACAACATCCATACATTCAATCTTGTCATGGCCAGAATAATTGAAATTAAGTGGCGCAATACCATCTGGAATCGTCACGCCTTCATAATCTGGGTATATAGACGGATAAACGTTTGTTTTTATAACATCTTTTGGTATTGATGTGCAAGCAGTCAAAAAGACAACAACTAATAAGGCTATATATTTATTCTTCATATTCTAATTATTTTTGAATCAGGAAATAATGCCAATAAGTATCTTTGTATGAATCCAATCTAGATGATTTTGCTCCTTCAGTAGAATATATCTGATAAAATTCCATAAAGCGCCGCAACATAGATTGGTCGTAACTGGATGGTATACCACTAAAATCAGGATGAGATTGTGACCAAACATACGCCATTGCCTGCTGATAACACATTGGGAAATGATCATAATTGGCCATCTTCATCAATTTAAAATACATTAAGAAATTATTCATCTTACAATCCAGCAATTCGTACGTCAGAAGGTAATCCAATGCCATTCTGTTATTGGGATTAATAGTGAATAGTTTACCTATCATTTTATCCTTTTCTCTGATACTAAACAGGAAATCCTTATTGTAAGAGAACTGTCTCAATGTACCATAAAGAAAATCACTGTCTATCGCTTTATTAGCAATCCTTGCCAACTGGTCTGTCGCCCAACGTTTATAGAACAACGTTTTTTGGAGCATACGGAGATATTTAGATGCTACAGCATATTGACCATTAATGAGGTTCGTCTCAGCCAATCTCTTTGTACAACGACCACTTTTATTATAATTAGGTATTGCCTCTTGTGCTTCAAAAACATTCTGTTGCGCGGCATCAATCATCCCAAGATAAAAATACACTTCACTTGCAGGTAATGGAGATGTAAAATCTCTTTCAAACATAGGTATAAGGCCCTCTGAACCATTTTGAAAAAAAGAGAAAGCCCTATCACCCAATTGTCCAGTTTGTGCAAGAGCCAAATTTAGACAACATACACTTTGAGGTGTCGTAGGATTTTTCTTCTCAGCTTCACTTATGATTTTATCCCATTGTTGATGCCGAACCATGCTGTCATAGTTTATAACCTCATAATCCAATGTATTATACTTAAAATCCAGCAGGAAATATCCACCTATGACCAACGCCAACACTTGTGATACCACCAACATTATTCTTTTTTTATCTGATGATTTCATATGAGGGCTTAACCATGTCAACAGAGATGGAGCAATAGCATATACGCCCATTACAGCAAATACTATATATGGCATCAATACGGGGAATCGGTAATAAAAGAGACCATAATACAATCGTGAGATCGGATATTGCATGCCAAGAGATGACAATAAGATAATTGCAATAATATATACAACATAAAATAAAGATAAACATAATATATTCCATCTGGATTTTGCTGTCTTGAACTCTTTAATGATAGCATAAACAATAAAGACATAAACGGTTGATCCTATTAACCAATACATTATGGGGATGGAAACAATTCCATATATTATTCTAATAGCCTCCTTGCTTCGTGCATAATATAAGATTGTGAGCAATATCAACAACAAACTTATTGCATAACATAGCATCACATTGACATCACCCATCACGAACCAAAGTATAAGTGATGGAACAAATGTCAACAAATATACAGCGTCTGTTGCTCCGTCATTACGAGAAATGAGCCATAATAATCGCTGGGATACAACATAAATCATAGCCAATATAAAAGCACCCCAGAATGGAACATAATAGAACTGTGTCAAAAACTCCGCTATATAATCGGTCAATCCTCCAGGTAACATTATTCTATTAACTAGATAATCCGTATCAAACAGAAATAATTGGAACTGCTCTTGGAAGTTGAGCATACCTGAATATGGAAACAACCAAAAGAGGAAAACGACAAGTCCAAATATGGCAGAAACGATTCCTTTCCAATACTTATGTATTACTTTCATTCTATTTTATTTTTTAGGATATAACTTCATCAAAAAATCATGTAAAGTTCCTGACTTTAAATTATCAATCATTTTCCATGTCGCTTTTTTATAGATATTATGCAATGAATCAGCTTTTATAGTTACCTTTTTAACGCCTAGGGAATCATGCGCCTTCTCGAAGGAGTTTCTCTGTTGAAACAGTTTAAATATCGCTTTATTTTGTTTTTCAGTCAGCTCTTTCCATTCTTGAAGAGAATCATTTTGAGGCGTACCACCTCCATGGCTTATAGAATCCACCGTCACACTTACATCGCCAGGCTCTAGAACGACCAACAGTTCCTGTATGCCATCACGTCGATGATAATCTAAGCGTATTGAGGCCATACGTTTATCTTCTCGAAAAAATTGGAACTTTCGATTATGTATTTCAACCGAATCAACGGCCTCAGCAGATTCATCATCCAGAGGAACTACAAAGATTCTGACACCTTCATACTTGTCTGAACTGATTGTACCATTGATTTTACATTCATCTTTGGTGGCATTACATGATGCCAACAAAAACACTAGCGCTGTAATATAAAAGAGATGTTTCATCATCAGTATTTTTATTATCATATTAATCCTTAATCATCGTCAAAGACATTAACATACTTTCTTACCTATATTTTTGACTGATTAGAAATCAATACAAAGGTAATTAATTATATTGATACACACAACTATTTACAATCAAATAACTATAAAACAGTAAACAAAATCGTCCCGTCTGTATAAGGCAAACGGGACGATTAATTTTAAAAACGACTATGGAATTTATTTAGCTTTAAAATGCCAATATGTAGCTTCACCCCATGCACCAGTTGTTGAAGATGCATATGTAAGAACCATATAATTGTCATCCAAATAACGTATTTCCAAAGACTTAACGACTGTTCCTGTATTAATTTGAACAGGGAATAGCACGCCATCTCCAGTTGTTGTCAGCTGTCCAATTGACCAATTCGTTCCATCTCCATTCTTTTTAATTTTAGTCATATCAAAGGCGAATGTACCTGTTCCACCGGAAGACTTGGTTAAAGATGATCCGTTGAGAGAGAACGTCATAGTTGCAGATCCAGAGTCATTCAAGCTATATTTATAATTAGAAGCCTGATTTGCTATGTCATCAGCAGTTGTACCCCACCAGCCTCCATCACTCAAGACAGTTGCGGCACCACCAGCTGAAGACAAATAACCCATGTTGCCCCAAACATGACCTGTTTGGTCATCCCAAGTCCAAGATTTGGATCCTGTTCCACACAAATAGCCCCATTGTGCAGCGACAGGATGTGCATCAGAGATTTTTTCAATATTGACAGGGAATTCTGCGGTAACTTTTGTTCCATCAGGGTTAAGAGCTGTGACTTTCATAGATTGCTCTCCAGTCACCAACATCTCCATATCACCCGTTGCAGAAGCTTTGGATGTTGCACCGTTAGTCCATTGTACTGGAGCGCCAGCAGATGTAGTAAAATGAACATAGTTAATGTTCTGACCATTTTCTTGATATACAGTCACAGAACTAGCAGCTTTGAGCTGATCTGCGGTAATATATGACTGGTTAGTTGAATAGTCTTTTTCAACTGGATCACAAGAGGTAAATCCTATAACACCAGCCAAAAGACTTATTATAATTATCTTTTTCATACTTTTACGTTTTTATTGTTATTTTACCCATTGTGAATAATATCCAGTTGTACCATCCCATCCTGCATTCTGCTTATATGCTCCTGCCGAAAGACTGATTTGGTTTGATGGAATACGATAGAAACCATTTGTTGCTTTATAGCGTGCTACATAACCATCACCTTGATTTGTCATTACAGTCTTCACACCATCTACATAAATAGGTTGACCCAACTGTTTAGCCAAAGCACTTTCTGCTATATGCCAACGACGAATATCACCCCATCTCAGACCTTCGAAAGCAAATTCCCAACGTCGTTCATTCTGAAGGGCAGCCAATGAATATGCTTCATCTGATAAACCAGCACGTTTACGCACAATGTTTAATCCTGTAGAACCGTATTTTTCAATAACTTTACCATCAGTTAATTCAGAATGCATCAAGAGAACATCTGCATAACGGATAAGTATCATATCCTGAGAAGAAGAAGCTTGGAAGTGACCTTTCTCTCCCGTACCGAATTTCTGGGCGCAGAATGTATAGTATGCTCCTCCATCGCTGCGTACCGGACAAATTTTCTTATTATAATAGCCGGTGCCGGCAATCATGTGATCTTCATTCGTAAAATCATAATCGTCACTAACTTTCATGATTGAAGCATCTATACGTTTATCGTTTGGCTCAGCAGCTTTCCAATCATCGACCAAGTTTACAGCTACAGGACCACATCCCCATCCTGTACCAAATGGATAGACGGAACCTTTATTCCCTGATGAATATTTAGCATCATCCTGCCAATTATTAGCACGAATACCAAAGAACAGCGCATATTGATTAGTCAGAGGTAACTGAGTACCACTCCACTCGGAAAGATAGGTAAATGCAATAGCAAACATGTTCTCACTGTTGTTGTCATTCCATGTAGTTGTCAAGTCCTTTGTATAATCATAATCAGACTTTGTCTTATCATTTGAATAAGCCCAAAGAGAGCGATAATCTGAGAGCAAAGAGAAACCTGAGTTATTAATACAATCTTCCAATGCTGAAACGACCATATCCTTCGTTATCTGTGCTGGAACTCCATCAGAACCGTCTGTTGGTAAAGATGACTTGTTATAGAATCCTGTATAGAACAGATATACGCGAGCTAACAAGGCTTCAGCAGCCCAGCGAGTTGCATGTCCATAAGTTATCTTACTCCATTTGTCATAAGGATATGACGGCATAATCCGTGTAGCATTGTACAGGTCACTTGCAATCTTCATATAAATCGAATCCACCGGTGCTTGTGCAGGAGCAACGTTTGCCTCTGTAATATTATCAGGAGCCTTGCTAAGCATAGGTACACTTCCAAACATTTGAGTCAGTGTAAAGTAGTTGTACGCACGCAAGAATTGCAATTCGCCCTTTGTTTGATTTCTCAAAACAGAATCAGCTACATTGCTGACACTTGCCAATGCAGCATTAGCACGTGAAATAGCTTTGTAACTAGCCGTCCATTGACTTTCACCATCGGAAACGCTGTTATACATCAAAAGGTCAAGAGCCTGATCAGACTTGTCGTTTGCGCCTCCTCCTCCATACATATCGTCTGAAGCTAAATCTGCCAAAAACAGATATGGGCCAACGGTATTATTCAGTGGAGCATTAAATGTCGCCGCATATACAGCCGCAACCATTTGGTCAACGTCCTGTTCCGAAGTAGGGAAATTGCTACTATCCTTACCTGTATAGTTCGTTGAATCTAGAAAATCTTCACATCCACTTAAAGTAAGAGCGGCTGCAAGACATAAATAATATATTTTTTTCATAGTTCGAATTCAATTAAAATTTAATATTTACACCTATCATATATGTTCTTGGTACCGGATAGAAACCGAGGTCAATACCTTGTCCCCATGAATAACTATCATTACCAGAAGCACCGACCTCAGGATCCATACCTGAGTAGCTTGTAAATGTGAAGAGGTTTTCAGCTGCAAAATAAAGGCGACATTGTGAGAATGGACTGCCTTTCCAAATTTTACAGAAATCATAACCTACTGTAACATTCTGTATTCTTACGTAATCAGCATCTTCCAACCATATTGAAGAGAATGTTTTCCAGTTAACATTGGATAAATTATGCAAAGCTGGTAAGAAGTTAGATGTTCCTTCACCTTTCCAACAGCCATACAACAATTTTTGATTCAAATTTTCAACTTGTGAGTTTCCTGTATTAGTAGAACGACACACCTGCTGACCGAAAGAACCGTTACCTGTTACAGAGAAGTCGAACCCTTTATATTCTGCATGAATATTAAAACCTATAGTGCAGTCAGGATGTGGATCACCGATATTTGTTCGGTCTTCAAGATTAACTTTGCCATCTCCATTATTATCTACATAGATAACATCTCCAGGGACAGGATTACCACCATGAATCTCATCAGTATAAGTTTTTTTCCATTCGTCAATCTGTGCCTGATTTTGGAAAACTCCAGCAGTTTTCATTCCATAGAAGTAACCAATAGGCTCACCTACTTTTGCTCGGTAAATTTCTTCAACTCCTTGCATATACACATCCGAAGGACCATGAATTATACCTTCCGTATTAGCAATACGTGTAACCTCATTTTTATTGGTGGCAAAATTAAAAGCTGCGCCATAAGTAAAGTCTTTACCTATGCGATCATTCCAATTCAATCCGAGTTCAACACCTGTATTACGAACATCGCCACCATTAATATAAGGAGCATTAAGACCATAAACGCTCAGAATTGGAGCCTGTACCAACCAGTCTTTTGTTGTCTTGCGATACCAGTCAAATGTAAATCCTAAACGGCTATTCAAGAAACGTGCATCTAGACCCAAGTCTATCTGCTCAGATGTTTCCCATTTTAAATCTTCATTTTTCAATACATCTGCATAAGCGCCTGTGGTTTCTGCAGGTTCTGAAGATGAAGGGTCTCCAAAGAAATATCCATTAGATTCATCGAATTTAAAAGATGTAAGATATTGGAAATTACTAATATTACAGTTACCGTTTTGTCCCCAACTAGCACGGATCTTCAAGAAGTCCATCCAGCTCTTCGTGTTTTCCATGAATTTTTCATTTGTAACAACCCAACCGATAGATGCTGAAGGGAAATATCCCCAACGATGACCTCTTTTGAAGTTTGACGAACCATCAGCGCGAAGTGTAAATTGAGCCAAATATGTTTCATTATAGTTATAACTAGCACGGCCAAAGAAAGAAGCTAAAGAACTGTCGCCCTCTGGATATCCTGAAAAACTACCATTACCGATAATGTCATTTACAAAAGCTGGTTTCGTATTACTAAGATAAGCATGGCTCCAATCCTCCGGGAACAATGTATTTGCGCCTCTCGCACTCATACTCATACCATAAGAATTCTTCTCTAATGAGTTTCCAATTACAAAATCAGCTGTGTGCAAACCCGCTGTCAATTTATATGAAAGGGTATTTTCCCATGACCAATTTGACCATGTGCTCATATTTTGGTTTACTTGTTCTGTACTAACTACATTTAAACCATTCGTATATTTCTCATTATAAGAACGATATGTAGAAGTACCCATACGATAACTCAATTGAGATCTCAGTTTTAAATTCTTGATTGGCTGTATTTCCAAATAAGCGTTCATATTAAGATTATATGATTTACTTTCTTTTAATCCTTGAGAACTCTTTGCCGGACCAATTAATGGATTTATGGCCGTTTTATCCAATCCCCATCCATCCGCAATCATATCAGTCTGTGAATAATAATCACCATTAGCATTATAAGCAGGCAATAACGGAGTACCAATCAGCAAGTCATGCATGTTATTCGAATAAAGGTTACCTGTTGATATACCACTATTCCCCGTATGACTGAATGTTAAATTTTCACCCAGTTTAATAACTTCCAGGTTCTTTACTTTATAAAGGACATGGTCTGAGTTCAAACGTACATTATATCGTTCAAACTTTGACTGACGTGCTTCACCAAAGATACCATCCTGCTTTGTATATGCAAAACCAAGAGAGAATTTGGAAATATCATTGCCACCTTGGAGTCCAATGGAATGATTGGTCTTAACAGCACCTTTATGATAGGATGCGTTTACCCAGTCGGTCCCTTCCCAACCATTCTGAATCTGTTCCCACTCAGAAGCAGGAAGTAAACTTTGCCAATCTTTTGTAGAACTACCGTCTGTCCAGTTCATTAAATCATATGCATACATGTATTCTTTTGCGTTCAATACATCAGGATGTTTGTAAAGGTATTGGAATCCTACATATCCGTCATAAGAAATTTGCAGTTTCCCTGCCTTTCCTTGCTTTGTTGTAACGAGAACGACTCCATTAGCGGCACGGGCACCATAAATGGCTGCTGATGCAGCATCTTTCAGAACATCGATACTCTCTATATCCGATGGATTGAGTGAATTGATATCTCCACCTGCAAAACCATCAATAACATAAAGAGGAGCAGAGTTTCCGACAGTACCCAGACCACGAACATTTACTTTGTATGATTGTTCACCCGGCTGACCAGAAGTCTGAACGATTGACATACCTGGAGACTGACTTTGCAATGCTCCAAGCACATTCGTTGTGTTTAATTTAGCGATATCATCGCCTTTAACCTGCACTGTTGCACCAGTAACAAGTTTCTTCTTCATTGTTCCATAACCAACAACGACGACTTCATCAAGAGATTTACTGTCTTCTTTCAATGCAATTTTAATGTTAGAGTTATTGCCAACGGCAACTTGCTGAGACTGATAACCTACATAAGACACAACAAGTGTTGCGCCTGGTTTTACATTTAGAGAGAAATTACCATCAAGGTCAGTAACTGTACCGTTACTTGTACCTTTTTCCATAATGCTGGCGCCGATAACAGGACCCATGGCATCAACGACCGTACCTTGTACTTTCTTTGACTGCTGAACCGCTGCCGCAGCGACGTTAGATGATTCGGCAAAAGTCTGACTTGGATAAGCTATACCCAATGCAGAACAAGCGCCCATCAATAGCACTGTTTTTCTAAAATTTAAGTTCATACTTTAGTATTTTTAGGTTAATGTTAATACATTTTTATTTTAATGATGAGGAACTGCCATATCGACAGCTCAAATCCGCATCTTCTAGCCTAGATACGGAATGTTTACTCATGGTTTCACTCAGTGTTATTTGTCATGTTTGGTTTTAATTAAGTTAACTATCTATTTTATTTCATTCTTTCATTAGATTTCATTTTAGGTTTCGTATGCAAAGATAGGTCAATTTTTCGAATTATTATGATACTTTGTTAGCAAATACACGTACTTTTTTTGCAAAAAACTATTAAATTCGTCGGAAATGCCCTTATTTAGGGGAATAAGCGTAATTAATACACTCTAAAACGTCTACTTTTTTATCTTAAAAACAAACAAGTTTAATTGAATTTATACTAAAATAAGTGTATTTTAGATACTTAATTCAAAATAAAGCGATATATTTGCAAACAAAAAAGTATCAACATGTAGGTACTATATATAATAAGGTGTAAATGAGATTTCATCTATTAAATACGGAAGAACCCAAACCGGAAAGATTTACCTATCCTTTCTGTTACACCCCGCATCCTTTATGCGTGATGGCTGCCAAGGAAGTTCAGACTTATATTGCGGCTGTGGATGAATGGCGCGACGACATAGCCAAAGGTAAAATGTTCGGTGTACTTGTCGTCGAGGATGAGAGCGGGCAATTGGGATACTATGCCGCTTTCTCCGGCATACTGGCTGGCAGAAACGATTGGGACTTTTTTGTTCCAGCCGTTTACGATTTATTGGAGCCGGACGGCTATTTCAAAATACACGAAGGGGAAATCAGTGAAATAAACAAAGAGGTATCAAAACTGGAAAAGGCGACAGACAGGACTTTTCTCATCTCTGAAATCAGAAGGATAAGACAAGAAGCCGACGTAAGAATAGCAGAATATCAGAAACGAATGAAAGCGGCTAAGGCTGCACGGGATAAGGCAAGAGTACAGAATGCCGACGAAGAGACACTGATTCACGAGAGTCAGTATATGAAAGCTGAACTAAAAAGAATCAGGAAAGGATATGACGCTATCTTATCGGACAAGGAACAACAACTAGATAAATTGGAAAGAAAAATAGCAGAACTGAAGAAAGAGAGGAAACGGATGTCTGATCATCTGCAACACTGGCTTTTCTCTCAGTTCAGTATGCTCAACGCAAAAGGGGAAGTAAAAGACTTAGGCGATATATTTGAGGAGACGGTCAACAAAATACCACCTGCCGGTGCAGGAGAATGCTGCGCTCCAAAACTGTTGCAGTACGCTTATCTTCATCACGACCAACCTATTTGTATGGCTGAATTCTGGTGGGGAGAATCGCCCAAGACGGAAATAAGGCATCACCTGCAGTATTATCCGGCTTGTCAGGGTAAATGCAAACCGATATTGGCACACATGTTACAAGGTCTTGATGTAGATGAGAATCCTCTGGAGATATCAGGGGACAAAGAGATTGAAATCGTATATGATGACGAATGGCTTGCTGTAATCAATAAACCGGAGGGAATGCTTTCTGTTCCCGGGAAAGGTGCCGGTCGTTCGGTCTATTCGATCATCAAAGAGATGTATCCGGAAATAGAAGGTCCTGTCATTGTCCACAGACTGGACATGGCAACATCGGGATTGATGATTATCGCCAAGAATAAAGCGGTGCATCAAAATTTACAGGCTCAGTTTGAAAGTCACCATATCAGAAAACGATATGTCGCCATTCTTGACGGAATCATAGAAAACGGGGAAGGAAAAATTGCACTTCCTTTAAGTCCAGACTATCTGGACAGACCCCGGCAGACGGTAGATAAAGAGAATGGCAAAACGGCTGTGACAACATACAAGGTGGTATCGGAAGAGAATGGACATACACGCATCAACCTATTTCCGCACACCGGTCGCACGCACCAACTGCGCGTGCACTGCGCCCACAAAGAAGGACTGAACGCTCCGATATCAGGTGACACGCTATATGGAAAGAAAGCCGACCGGCTTTATCTTCATGCCGAAGAAATCACTTTTACCCATCCGATAACCGGCAAGACTATCAGAATAGAAAGAAAGGCTGACTTCTAAATCTATCAAAGCAGGTCAAGACATTTCTCGATAGGAATGCCTTTGTTCTTGTCCTTATTATCTTTATACCTCTCTATCATATTGCTGACGGCGTCCATCGCCGTACGGGTACTGGTCTTTAATGTGTCGTCGTTGAGAAGATGACCTATGAGCACGGCCGAAAAGATATCGCCTGTTCCCGGATAATGTACAGGAATCTCGGTATAGGGCAACTGGAAATATTCTCCATTGAAATGGTTGAACCCCACTACACTACTCTGACCGTCGACAATAATACTGGTTATCAATACTGATTTACTGCCGATATTATGCAATCTGTCAATGAGCGTCCTAGCCTCTTCGTAAGAAACGCCATCCTTATGATATGCCGTACCCGTAAGGAAGGTGGCTTCGGTATAATTAGGCATAATCAGATGCGCCACGGCAACCATCTCGCGCATACTGTCTACAGCTTTGTCTGTGACACCATTATACAGTTTACCCTCATCGCCCATAATAGGATCTACGAATATCATCGTACCATTGGCCGATTGTTCTTTACAATACTCGGATACGATGCGGGCCTGCTCTTCAGAAATAATAAAACCGGTAGCTATCGCATCAAAGGTAAAACCCAACTGTTTCCATACAGGAAACACACCTTTAATATATTCGGTAGTTTCAAGGATATTGAATTTGCCGTAATCCAAAGTATTGGATACGAGCGCGGTAGGCAGGTTATACACGGAATGTCCGAAATAAGACACGATAGGCAGCATCGCAGCTGTGGCCACCTTGCCATATCCCGCCATATCATTGATAAGAAGTATTTTACTCATTTCATTGTGTCGTTGAATACAACAGGATGCAAAGATAAACATTATTTTCATATTAAATGTAAAAATGATACATTATTCTGTAATTTGTTTACCCTGACATGTCTGTTTAATTTGTATCTTTGCAACGTGAAATAATATATAAAGGTATGGAAGAAATAATAACATTGGATTCGATTGATAATTACAACAAGGTTTATGGTTTCGAGACCAAGCATCCGCTTGTAACGGTTGTGGATTTTGTCAATCTGGGGGCGGACAAATATGACCGTTCGGAGAAGACATACAATTATGAACTGTATGCCATCTTTCTGAAAGAGACGCTCTGCGGCGATATCACTTATGGAAGACAACCGTATGATTATCAAGAAGGTACTGTAACGAGTTTTGCTCCGGGACAGACGGTACACATCAAACCGAATGTCAATGTTATACCCAGAGCCAAGGGATTGCTGTTCCATCCGGATCTGATCAGAGGGACTTCGCTCGGGCATGATATCAAGCAGTACAACTTCTTCGCTTATTCATCGAGAGAGGCTCTGCACTTGTCTGAGGATGAAAAGGTGATCTTCAGCGACTGCCTCAACAAGATACAGGCGGAACTGGACCGTCCGATAGACAACCACAGCAAAAAACTGATTTGCAGAAATATAGAATTGCTGCTCGATTACTGTATGCGGTTTTATGAAAGGCAGTTTATCACCCGCGAAGCTGTCAACAAAGATGTGATAACCAAGTTTGAAGAACTGATAGACAAATATTTCGAAAGCAACAACGCGGAACGCAACGGTCTGCCTTCGGTCAAATATTTCGCAGAGCAGTGTTTCCTCTCGCCCAACTATTTCGGCGACTTGGTAAAGAAGGAAACGGGACGCAACCCTCAGGAATATATACAAAGCAAGATTATAGAACTGGCCAAAGATAAACTGCTCGGTTCGGAGAAGTCGGTCAGCGAGATTTCTTATGAACTAGGGTTTCAGTACTCGCAGCATTTCAACAGATATTTCAAGCGCTATGTGGGTAAGACACCCAGCGAATATCGTACAACAGCTGTATAAATCATGAAGGAACAGGCATTCGACATCAAGAATATATGCACATGCAACCGTCTTTTCAACGAGAAGACACTGCATCCCCTCGTCAGCGTAATCAAGTTGACTAGATGTTCATCCGAACATCAGATACAACTTGACAGTTATTCTGTGCTGTTGACAAAATGCCATAAGGACGACCTGACATACGGACATCAACATTACGATTTCTCAGACGGCACGTTACTGTTTCGTGCGCCACAAAAGACAATAGACTTCGATCTGTGCAGCAGCGGGACACTGCTTGTCTTTCATCCCGACCTCATCAAATGCACTTATCTGGGACAGATCATCAGGCAGTATTCGTTCTTCAGATACAAGCGCAACGAGTCTCTGCATCTGTCATGTAACGAAAAGAGAATCGCGAAAAGGATATTGGACGATATTGCTGGAGAATTGAAATGGGGCGTGGATATATATAGTCACAATTTGATCAATAATCATATTGAGATGCTGCTCAACTACTGCCAAAGGTTTTATACGCGACAGTTTATCACACGTCACGAATGGAACCAAGATGTGATTCGCGGCATGGAACAGTATCTGGATTCGTATATGACCGACGGGAAAATAGCAACCGAAGGGATTCCATCAGCGTGCTGTATGGCCTCGGCGCAAAAGATGTCTATCAACTATCTAAACGATATGCTGAAAAAAGAGACAGGCAAAGGTTTTAATGACTATATGGAACAGAAAAGGATATCCGTCGCCAAAAGAATGCTCATGGAAGATGGCAAATCCATAGAACAGATAGTCAGGACATTGGGATACTGCTCTACAACATATTTCGACAGTCTTTTCAAAAAACTAACAGGTGTATCGCCTGAACAATATAAAGAATCATGAACATCAAAGAAAAAATAGGAGATTACTCTTGTATCATCAGTAATGGTGACAGAGTGTACAAAGGTGTGAAACGGGGCGTGGCTGATCTGTTCGGTCTGCTCCAGGAAGATGCGTCTTTACTCGATGGTGCGGATGTTATCGACAAAGTGATAGGTAAAGGTGCAGCCGCCCTGTTGATTACGGGTAAAGTGAGCCGCGTGTTTACACCGTTGATAAGCGAAGGTGCTCTCAGAATGCTGAAATCGGCGGGAATAGCCGTAGCGTATGACGAGAAAGTACCTGTTATACTAAACCGCAGCAAAAACGGGATGTGTCCGTTGGAAAGCAGATGTCTGGATACAGACGATGCCGGGGAACTGTTGCCTGTCATTGCAGCTTTCAGAACCGAGATGCAGCAGAAAATGAATAATAACAAATAAACAAATATATGATGGAAACAAATGCAAAACTTTACGCTCTGAGTCTTAGCGATTACAAGACTTACGTGTTCGCCGCACTGTTCGTTACCGGCAATATCGCACTGCCACAACTTTGCCATCTGATACCCCAAGGTGGACTGATGTTATTGCCAATCTACTTCTTCACACTCGTCGGTGCCTATAAGTTCGGTACTAATGTGGGACTGCTGACGGCGATATTATCACCTCTGTTCAACTCAGCTCTTTTCGGTATGCCTGCCGTAGCAGTATTGCCCTCCATATTGTTGAAGTCGGCCATTCTTGCCATCGCAGCCGGATATATAGCCAAACGTTCACAGAAAGTAAGTCTGCTAGCCATCACGGCAGTGGTATTATTGTATCAGGTAATCGGCACGATAGGCGAATTCGCTATCAACGGTGGCAACTTCAATCTTGCCATACAGGATTTCCGTATCGGTATGCCCGGTATCCTATTGCAGATATTCGGTGGTTACACAGTTATCAAATATTTAATTCGCAAGTAAGACAATGAAAAAATTAGGTTTCGGACTGATGCGTCTGCCTTTACTGAATCCGGACGATCAGACATCAATAGACATAGAACAGTTTAAGAAAATGGCTGATGTATTTATCAGCAAAGGATTTACTTATTTCGATACAGCCTACCCATATCACAACGAGAAGAGCGAAGATGCTTTCCGTCAGGCCGTAGCAGAACGCTATCCACGGAAGGCTTTCACGGTAACAGACAAAATGCCCAGTTGGATGATCAGCAAGGCCGAAGACCTGCAACCGATATTCGACCTGCAACTGAAACGGTGCGGTGTAGACTATTTCGATTATTACTGGCTTCACGCTCTCAACAAGGATTATTATGAGACCATGCAACGAGTAGACGGATTCGGTTTTATAGCCAAGATGAAGGCTGAAGGGAAAATCAAGCATATCGGTTTCTCGTTCCATGATGAATCGTCACTGCTCGAACGCATCCTTCAGGATCATCCTGAAACGGAATATGTGCAGTTGCAAATCAATTATCTCGACTGGGACGACCCTACGATAGAAGCACGCAAATGTTATGATATATGCCAGAGACACGGCAAGCCGGTCATTGTGATGGAACCCGTCAAGGGCGGTTCGCTGGCTAAAGTGCCTGCCGAAGTGGAAAAGATGTTCAGACAGGTGCGTCCTGAACTGAGTGCCGCTTCATGGGCTGTACGCTATGCAGCATCATTGGATAATGTCATGATGGTGCTCAGCGGGATGAGCAATATGGAACAGACGCAGGACAACACAAGTTACATGGAAAACTTCGAACCGATCAATGAAGAAGAGAGCCGTATGATCGAAAAGGCGGCAGATATCATCAAGTCGAGCATCGCCATTCCTTGTACCGCCTGTCATTATTGTACGGAAGGTTGTCCGCAGGCGATAGCAATACCTGAATACTTTGCCATCTACAACACCCTGCATCAGTTTGGCAAGAAAGAGCAGTGGATGAACACATCCGTCTATTACGGGGTACTCAACAAGACCCACGGCAAAGCGTCCGACTGTATAGAATGTGGTCAGTGCGAGGAACATTGTCCGCAGCACCTACCCATCATCGAAAATCTGAAAAAGGTAGCAGAAACATTCGAATAAGCTATATATGAAACTATTGCATACATTAGCATTTATCTCAATAGGTTTTGGTATAATGCCAGCGATGGCAGAGGAGAAGATTGACACTTCAGCTGTCATCAAGGATGTGGTGGTAACGGGAACCCGCAATCAGACAGATATCCGTTACCTGCCACTCACCATTTCCACTGTCGGCAGGACACAGATAGAACAGCGGTACGAGACTTCATTGTTGCCTGTTCTGAGTGAACAGGTGCCCGGACTTTTTATTACCAGCAGGGGTATCATGGGTTACGGACTCTCTACCGGTTCGGCCGGTGCGATGAAGATGCGCGGTATCGGTGGCAGTCCTACCACGGATATGCTGATTCTGATCGACGGTCATCCGCAATACATGGGACTCATGGGACATTCTCTGGCCGACGCTTATCAGTCACTGTTGGCTGAAAAGGTGGAAGTGATACGCGGACCGGGTTCAGTCCTCTACGGTTCCAACGCCATGGGGGGTGTCATCAACATCATCACGCGCAAACAGTGGAACGACGGACTGAACAATCATCTGCGTCTTGCTGCCGGATCGTTCGGTACGATGGCGGGCAACTATACCGGCATGTTCAAGACAGGTAGGTTCAGTGGCGTACTGGCGGCTGAATACAACCGTACCGACGGACATAGGAGTAATATGGACTTCAACCAGTTTACGGGATATACGAAACTGGCATACCAGTTGTCCACGCCTTGGAAACTGAGCGCCGACCTCAATATCACCCGTTTCAATTCATCTAACCCAGGTACAGAAAGCAGTCCGCTGATAGACAACGACGCACATATCACCCGAGGTATGACTTCGGCATCGCTCACCAACGATTACCGTGGCACATCGGGTGCCCTCACCTTGTATTATAACTGGGGTAATCATAAGGTCGACGACGGATATAGTATCGGCGCATCGCCTAAAACATATCTGTATCGTTCGGACGACGAGATGTGGGGAGCAAACTGGTATCAGACAGTCTGTCTGTTGGAAGGCAACCGCACCACAGTCGGGTTCGACTATATGCATACCTTCGGACGGGCATGGGATGACAACAAGGATGGTACCACCACAGATATCGCCGACAAGGATGCCGACGAAGTAGCGGGATATGTAGATTTCAGACAGACACTGTTCGACATCCTCACACTCGACGGTGGTCTGCGTGTCGACCATTATTCACACAGCGGTACTGAATGGATTCCACAGATAGGCGCAAGTGTCATTCTGCCCGGTCATTCGGAACTGAAAGCCATGGTAAGCAAGGGATTCCGCAATCCTACACTCAAAGATCTCTACATGTTCCGCTCGAAGAATCCCGACCTGTCACCGGAAAAGATGATGAATTACGAACTGTCTTTCCATGAAGTGCTGCTGGACGGTCGTCTGAAATATGGTGTCAATATTTTCTATATCGACGCGGATAATCTGATAGAGACCACAATGGTAGACGGAAAACCGCTCAATACCAATACGGGCGCCTTGAAAAACTGGGGTATAGAGAGTGAAATATCTTACCGGCTCAGTGAGGCTTTCAACCTTTCTGCCAACTACAGTTATCTGCATACAGACAAGCCTGTGACAGCCGCTCCGAGACATAAACTGTACATGGAAGGGAGTTATACGAAAGACAGATGGAACCTGACGACAGGTATACAATGGATTGGTCATCTGTATACAGCAGTGTCTCCTGAGACGACTGAAGATTTCGTACTATGGAACATAAGAACGTCGTACAGACTGACAAATAATGTACACCTGTTCGTGAAAGGCGAAAACCTTCTGGCTCAGGAATATGAAATCAATGCAGGTTTCCCGATGCCCCGTGCCACATTCATGGGCGGCGTGGACATAAACTTCTAATGTTTCAACCCTGATATCTGTTATAGATAATATTTTAATTCTATGAAATATCTTGAAAAATGTTTGCAGTATAAAAAAATATTATTATTTTTGCAAGAAGAAAGGATTATAATAATTATTAAATAATAATATCATGATTAAAAAACTTATATTGGCAGCAGGCTTATTTGCATTGACACTCCATGTGAGCGCTCAAAACGAAGCTATTAACAATCAGACTATTTTGGATCTTCTCAAAGAAGGGTTCAAAACAGAAGAAATAAAAGGGGCAATAGAAAATTGTACCGAGCGTTCCATCACTTACAGTCTGGATTACATGCGACAGTTGAAAGCCGCCGGTGCGGATGCTGAACTTACCACCTACATACAGAAAATAGCCAAAGCCGATTTCGGTTATGAGGGCGTGATGCTGTGGAATCCGAACAACAGCAGCAAACCTGTGAAATTGCTGCGCACACAGTTTGAAAAAGAATCGAAAGGATTTAACCTAGGTACCATCGCTGCCATTGGGGCAGCTTCTTACATGGTTGGTTCGGCTGTAAGCGGTGACATCCATTCAGGTACGGCTGCCGCTGTAACAGCAGGTACCGGCGTGTTAATGTCATCAGGAAAAGATATACAAAAACTGATGTTACCGGGCAGTACTTCCAAATGCAGAATAAGTGGTGAAAGCGGAAAACATCCTGTATTCCGTTTCTATTTCCCCAAAACCGAGAACAACAGTTTTGAGAAGAGTGCTAACAACTGGTATGAGATGATTATGAGTGCCATCCAGAGCCCGAACGAATTCCAATGCGTGAAAATGCAGGTTAAGACTAAGAAGGATGGTAACGGCCGCCGCTTATTCCCTGACAAAATGAGTTATACAGTTCTCGGATTTGAAGGAAGTAACGCCTCTACACGTCAAATCATCAACTTTGACGTAAAGGATATCAACAATTCCACTTTTGAAGTTTCATTCCCTCAAGCTCTGGAACCGGGCGAATATGTTTTCTTCTACAAGAGCGGACTGAACAGCGAATCGTTCAAAGAACATCCATTCGGCTTTGACTTCACTGTAACTGAATAAGTAGTCTTCTTAAAAAATAGCACACGAAAGTCTATTGTTCGTGGAATTATTCGTACTTTTGCAGCACGTAACGAATAGTGCTGCAAAAAGATGAAGCATAGAGACAACTTCACATTCCTTACCACCGGAAAGGTAAGCAAGGTAATAGCCACCATGGCTATACCTACGATTATAAGTATGCTCGTAACAAGCATCTATAATATCGTGGATACTTATTTCGTCGGTAAAATCAATACTCAGGCAACGGCTGCCGTAGGAATCACATTCGCCGTCATGTCTGTAATACAGGCTATAGGTTTCCTGTTCGGTCAGGGATCTGGCGTATATATATCACGCAAACTGGGTGCCCGCAAAACAGGAAATGCCCAAAAGATGGCATCGACGGCTTTCTTTTGTTCTATATGCTCGGGACTGGCCATTACTGCCTTCGGACTATTGTTTCTTACTCCTCTGTCTGTCGCATTGGGTTCTACGCCTACCATTTTACCATACACCGAAAGATATATGGCAGTCATATTGATAGGTGCACCGTTCATGACCAGTTCGATGACACTGAACAACCAGATGCGCTTCCAGGGCAACGCATCGTATGCTATGTATGGTATGGTAACGGGAGCCATACTGAATGTAATTCTTGTTCCCATATTCATATTTGTACTAAAAATGGGGATACTTGGTGCAGCTTTAGCTACGGTCATAGGACAGATATGCAGTTTCTTCATACTGCTGATAATGACTTTCAGAGGTGGAAACATACGTATCAAAATTAACGATTTCTCTTTTGAACGTGAATATTTCGCAGAGATATTCAAGGGCGGTACACCGTCGCTCACCCGTCAGGGACTGGCAAGCGTCAGTACCATGCTGCTGAATGTAGCTGCCGGGGCTTATGGTGATGCAGCCATAGCAGGAATGTCGATCGTGACACGCATCTCATTTGTTATCTTATCGATTGTGATAGGTATCGGACAGGGGTTCCAACCACTATGCGGTTTCTGCTATGGCGCCAAACTCTATCAACGTGTAAGGAATGGCTATTTCTTCAGTATTAAGATTGCCACGATATTCTTAATAGTATGCGCCATTTCCGGTTATTGGTTTGCCGAAGACATTATATACATTTTCCGCAACGACACGGCTGTCGTGGAAGTAGGTGCAGCGGCATTCAGATGGCAGTTGATTACTTATCCTTTAGGAGCAGTCATCATGCTGAGCAACATGATGCTGCAGACAACAGGCAATTCCATTTCTGCCAACATACTGGCAGCATCCCGTAATGGTATATTCTTTATTCCGCTGATCATTATTCTGCCACTCATTTTCGGATTACTCGGAGTGGAGATGTGCCAAGCTGTTGCCGATGTCCTGTCGTTCCTACTCGCCGTGCCACTCGTCTATCGACTGCTTAAGAAAATAAAAACGGCCTGACAAGAATCTGGAGTAAAAGGGATTATTAATAAAGTATCTCTTTCCGTTCCCAACCATTATTTGTCATAACAGAAACAGAGATAGAATCTCCTTTCTGCAAGCGAGAGCCGAATTGGCTGACGGGAATACTGACATACTGGCTAGAATTATAATACTCGGGTATCCCGTTCTGGTTATGACTGAAAACAAGATTGATTTTGCGCTTACCGTAGATGGTTTCCGTATTGGGGTATCTGACAAGATATAATGTATGACGACCTTCTGAACCATTCACCTGTGCGGTGTATAATGTCACAGAGACATTGATATACTTGCCTGTTCGGGAACACCAGAGGCTTTCGAAACCCATCGGGTCGTACTTCAAAGTATCACTGGGGGCGACGGTATATCTGACTGGTATCGTGGAATAAGAAACTGGGCAGACAGTGGAAGTGCCGTCGCTGCCAGTTATGATATTATAATAAAATACACCTCTATATATTGAGTCTTTCGCCGTAATATATTTGTTGGTGAAAGGTGTCGGCATTGACAGGGAATCACCGTCGTCGGTTATGACGTAGTCTACCGCCGCATTCTTGTCAGAGTGAGCTTCGACAAAGTCAGCACGAAGATACGAATATTTACCGTCTCCGGAATCATAAATATCCCTGGTACAGGCGGCAAATGCGATTACTATCAATGGTGATGCCCAATATTTCATACGGTTGCGAGATAATTGATCGCCGGATTGGCATACATCGTAAGCAGACGTTCTTTCAGGTACGCCTCGTCTTTATTCGGTAATTCTATCTTAGTCAATTGGCCCTCAATATACGTCTCAAACTGCGCCTTGTCTTCGGGTGTATACATAGAAGCGTATTGCGTAGAATTTTTCAGAAGATCCAATGCCACATAATTGCATGGATAAAGTCGGTAGTTGCGATGTATCTCAGTGTCGAGACGAGCAGCAATAGTATCGAATATCTCCGTTTTCGGCATATTCGGGTCCAACTGGTGCAGGAAATCGTCAATACAAGGGGCACAATGATAGTGTATGTGTCCTTTGTAGCCCATCACACCAGTCTGCATACTAATTATATCATCATCCTTGCCTTTCTTGAAATCAGGGTTGTCTCTTTTCTGCTGAAACTCCTTTGCCTTCAGGAAATCGCATGGGTCAAACTCGTAAGAGATGGACAATGGTACAATATGCAACTGAGCAATACGTTCTATAACACCGCCTTCGCCCCCCATTGCCATCATCTTGAGAATAGCTCCTTGGGTACGGTCGTCGGAATCCTTGGCACGCCCTTCACGCTGTGCTATCCATACATTCTCGTTTTTCTCCGCTATGGCGAAGTGCATGTATTCGGACAATCGTTTACTGGCCACCAGCATCTGGCGCATGGAAGCGCCCCTTTCCACGATAAACGACTTGTTGATGCGCACGAGGTCTTTCACCCATGGTAACGACAGGAGGTTGTCTCCGATGGCAATCTCACAAGTAGTGGTAAATCCTGAATCCAGTAAGAGTATTGACAAAAAACCGGAATCGAGCACAATATCCCTGTGATTGCTCACAAAGGTATACCTGCAGGATGTATCGATATCCTTTACATCCATGTCGGCACCCTTGCTCACCTTCGACAGGAGATTAACAAGAAAAGGATAGCAGAATGTCTTCTGAAATTCGAGGTTCGTCTTACACTCGCGCATTCTTGCCACAAGAGCGTCAAACGGTTTATCAGGGAATACGTTTTCTACCATTGTGCGAAACATCGGATACGTTAAGAGCCGTTCGTATGCTGCCGGGAGGTCTTCAGGACCAAACGGGCGTATTTCATCAAATTCTGCCGGTACTTTCATAATTATCTGAATTGGTTTTCTACTATATCTGTCAACACATTCTTGATATCAAGACCTGCGGCTTTGACTTGCTGAGGTATAAAACTGGTTGCCGTCATACCCGGAGTGGTATTGATTTCGAGCATGTTGATCTTATCCACTTTCTCTCCGTCAGAACCTTTGCCTTTGGATATAATGTAATCGATGCGGATGATACCATTGCAGTGGAGTATATCATATATCTGACTGGTTATCTCGCGCACACGTTTTGTAGTATCTTCACTAAGACGGGCAGGTGTGATTTCCTTAACCTGACCATTGTATTTGGCATCGTAATCGAAGAATTCATTGTTAGTCACCACTTCCGTAGCAGGCAGAACCACGTTTTTGTCTTTTGTTTTATAACAACCTATCGATATTTCTGTTCCTTCCAGATATCCTTCGACCATCACCTCATTGCTCTCTAGCATAGCCTTGCGGACAGCAGGGGCCAACTGGTCTGCCGATTTCACCTTAGATACGCCAAAACTGCTGCCGTCGGCTGCCGGTTTTACAAAACATGGCATACCGATACGTTTCTCTACGTCTTCATCGCTTACCAATTGTTCGTAACCTTTACGGATCAACAGACTGTCTGCCACACGTACACCGTAACCACGAAGATACTGGTTCAGTACAAACTTATCAAAGGTCATAGCCTCTACCAATACGCCACTGGTCGAATAAGGTACGTGCACCAGTTCAAAATAACCTTGCAAGATACCATTTTCTCCCGGCGTACCATGAATTGTAATATATGCATAATCAAACTGTACCAGTTTGCCATTCTCCATAAAAGAGAAATCATTACGGTCTATCCTGGCTGTTGTTCCGTCGTGCAAATCGACATGCCAATCGAGTCCTTTGACATCTACAATATAAACATTGTAACGCTCTTTGTCGAAGAAAGAGTATAGTCCCTGTCCGGAACGCATGGATACGTCGTGCTCTGATGAATCGCCGCCACACACGATGGCTATTGTTCTCTTAAAACTTTTCATAATGTATTGTTTATTAATTTATCGCATTTATATATTTCCGCCATTTATCTATGAGTTGTTCCATATCCAGAGGCAATGAGGATGTGAAATCCATCTGTTTACCGGTAGCCGGATGCACAAAACCTAAAGTCCGCGCGTGCAACGCCTGTCTCGGGCACAACTTGAAACCATTGATAACAAACTGTTTATAACTGCCGGTCCGTTCGCCTCTCAATATTTCACTTCCCCCGTAACGTTCATCGTTAAACAGAGGATGCCCGATATGTTTCATGTGGGCGCGTATCTGGTGTGTTCGTCCTGTTTCGAGTATACACTCCACCAAAGTAACGTATCCGAAACGTTCTATGACCCGATAATGGGTAACAGCCGTCTTACCTATCCCTGAATCGGGAGGGAAAACAGACATCCGCAAGCGGTCTTTGGGATCGCGCCCTATATTACCTTCTATCCGTCCCTCTTCTTCAGCTATGTTCCCCCATACGAGTGCATTGTAACTGCGGTGGGTAGTCTTGTTGAAAAACTGCGCTCCAAGTTTTGTCTTGGCATCAGGGGTTTTGGCTATCACAAGTAGTCCGCTGGTATCCTTGTCTATACGATGTACCAATCCCACCTGTGGGTCGTTAGGGTCATAAGAAGGAAGATTGCGCAGATGATACGCGATGGCATTGACAAGTGTGCCAGTAAAATTGCCGCATCCGGGATGGACCACGAGTCCGGCAGGCTTGTTGACCACCATCAACTGTTCATCTTCGTAGGTGATATCAAGGGGTATATTTTCGGGTTTGATAGACGTGTCAAAGTGCGGCCGGTCGAGCATCAGTGTCACGACATCAAAGGGGCGCACCTTATAGTTACTCTTCACAGGACGGTCATTGACATGCACATATCCCGAGTCGGCAGCTTTCTGAATACGGTTACGACTGGAATGTTGCAGACGTTCGAACATATACTTGTCCACACGGAGAGGCACTTGTCCTTTGTCTACGACCATACGGATATGTTCATAGAGTTGGTTGTCCTGTTCCTCGCTGTCTTCAAG
>NZ_CALMHT010000124.1 GCF_937863835.1 uncultured Prevotella sp. | reverse complement strand
AGGTGGAGGATGGGTGGAGGTTCGGTGGAGGTTCTGAAGCATCCCGTTTTTTTCATATAGCTATCTATCAGCATCTTACGAAGAAATTTTGTCTTCGGGTGGAGGATGGAGGTACAAAACGAAAAAAATTTCAGAAACTGTAATTTCTAACTTAAAAGTGGACCACGGTTTATAAATGGAAGACACCCTTGATGGTTCGTCGAAAAAATAATCGTCTATAATTTTGATGTTTTCAAAAAATGCGTTAACTTTGCAAAAGTTACAGACTAAAGAATGTTAATATGACAATCCAAGAGCAAATTGACATAAGGGTAAAAAACGCAAAACCAGGGACGCTGTTTTTCGTAAATGACTTTAGCGAGTTTGACAATGTTTATGCTAGTAAACTATTATCGCTTATGGCTAGTTATCACATTTTGGAACGGCTTGCCAAGGGAATTTACTATAAACCGATTGTAACAGAGTACGGTAACGTTTATCCTTCGGCAGATAAAATAGTACGTGCCATAGCCGAACGTGAACATGCGGAGATATTACCTACAGGGGAATCAGCTCTTAATGAATTAGGGTTGTCAACACAAGTCCCAATGAAGTCAGTTTATCTTACTACAGGTTCACCAAGGGTGATCTCAGTAGGACAGAAACAAATCAGACTAAAAAGAAGAACGCCCCGAATGTACGCATACAAAAGCAAACTGATGCCTATCTTGGAATTAGCTCTGAAAGCTAAAGGGAAAAACAAAATTAGCGATAATGATGTCAATCGCATCAGGGAGCTACTACAAGGTTCACAAGAGAAAAATATCATATACAAAGACTTGAGTAATGCCCCAATTTGGATAAAAAAGATAATAAAACAACTTTTAAACGACCTCAATTATGAATTTGTGGCAAAACAAGACTGAAGAAGAGCGCATTGCTATATTGCAAAGTATTGCATCAGAAAAACATTTGGAAGAATTAGCGGTAGAAAAGGATTGGTGGGTGACTGTTACGCTGAAAGCATTGTTCTCGACCTCTTTTGCGGATTTTCTGCTGTTTAAAGGCGGCACGTCTTTGAGTAAAGGATGGAAAGATATTAACCTAAAACGATTCAGTGAAGACATTGACATTGCTCTTAGACGCAGATGGTTCTTACGTGAAGATGTAAAGGAATTATATCCTTTTGCAACCTGCAGTAATAACAATCAGATAAAATTGTTAAGGAAGGCATCCCGAAAAGTAATTTTTGATCAATTGTCTAAAGAACTGGATGAAAGGCTACGAGCGATGGGAGTTGACGACTTTAAAGTGGTAAATGTTACGACAAAAGAAACGTCTGATGGCACAAAGGATATTGAGACGGATAGAGATCCTGTCGTTATTAACGTAGAATATAATAGTATATTGGAAGACACAAATGAATATATCACTCCTAAGGTAAAGATAGAAATCAGTTGTCTTTCCATGGATGAACCGTTTGAAACCAGAGTGATAACATCACTGATATATGAAAAATTCCCCGCAGTGGATGATGGTACAGTCAGCACAATATCAACAGTCTTACCTATACGTACTTTTTTGGAAAAAGCTTTTCTGCTTAATGAGGAGTATCAGAAGAAAACGCCGAGGACAGTACGTATGAGTAGACATCTATATGATTTAGAAAAATTGATGGACACATACGCAGACAAAGCTCTCTCCAATGAAAAATTATACGGTGAGATTATTGCGCACAGACAGAAATTCTACCACATAAGTTCGATTGATTATAAAAGGAATATGAAAGATTGTATTATTGTCTGGCCTCCTAAATCACTTGAAAAGGAATTCAAGAAGGATTATAATGCGATGACTGACTCATTTATTTACGATACAAAGCCTCTTACTTTTGACGAACTAGAAAAAAGAATGAAAAAATTGGAAGAAAAATTTAGGAATGAGAAAATATAATATTAAGACTCATTTTTTGCCTACGGTTTAAAAATCAAAATAAAGACGACATAACGTAACAAACTGTAAATTCTAACTTAAAAGTGGACTATTGTTTATAATTGAAAAGTAGTAGAGATAAATATATGTCAAATATTATTCGAATTTTCGGTGTGGAGGCAAGCGATTTTGCCTCCACACCTTTCAAATATTTCTATATCAAAATGATACAATGCTATTTTTGACCTCTGTGGAGGGTGGAGGCAAAATCAAACAAAAAAATTGTAGGGATTATCTTACACCCTCTTTTTATGTCATTTCACGTCTTTTTCCTTGATTATAGTCCTCTTATCCGACATAATCTCATTCGTGGCACTGCGTACATCAAAGTCAACTGGTGTCTTTGTGAAGTCAGGAATATTGTAAGAGTATATAGATTTTTCATAATACTCCCAAGGATTTTCCTGTGGCAACAGGAACGGCTTCGTAACCTTACCTTTATCATCTATGCTGGCAAGATACAAACGAGTATACAACCCATCACCTCGACGACTGCTGAATACGAACCAATGCGAATTGACATTCCAGTTGTGGAAACTCTCTGTATTGTTACTGTTCACCTCCTTGACCGGAGCTATCTTTCCCGTCTTGAGATTCAACATCCAAAGGTCTGCCTCCTTATGCCATATCGGGAAACAACCATAATCAGCCATCGTAAACATGATATACTTACCATCGTACGACGGACGTGGGAAAGCGATGCTTTTGTTCATTGACACAGCATTCACTATCGTATCAACTTTATTACCAAATGTACCTTTATCAGGATCGAAGGCAATCTTACATAGGTTATACTTTGTCTGTTTGAACGCTTTTGGATACTCCTGCGTCTTACATGTACAAAAATACAATGTGCGACCATCAGGAGAAAAGACAGGATAGGTTTCCGAGTAATCCTTCGTCATCAGTTGCGGTGAAAGCAACACCTGATTTGTTGCCGTATTATATACCATCACGTCCGATGCCAGGTCAAACACTTCAATCCGTTCAGAAGGAATGACATGAAAAGCCTGTCTAGTCGTATTAGTCGAATAAGCGATGTATTTACCTGTCGGATGCCAGTATGGATAGACACAGGAACCGATTCCTCTTACCGTATCGATCTGAGTATTCAGCCACACTCTCTTACCGTCCATCTGTACCATAGTGGCACCTTTTTTACCACGGACATGGAATGTGAATTCCCTAGGATTGGTACGGTTTGCGGTATGACAGTTAATGCACTGTCCGCCCGCCTGGGTATTTTGGATGATAGCCGTCTCATCAAAATTGGACAAATTCCGTTGAAAAATTCCCATTCTGCTATACACCTCATATCCCGGTGCGATACGACGATAGGTCAGCCCCCATTCATCAAGCGGATAAGTGCTCACATTGATTGTGAAGTCCTTATACTGTGTCCAGTCGCCACCATTCTTTACATAAAGCGTAACCGAAAGCGAACCGCCTTTATTCTTTGAGAGAAGTGAGTGCCACTCATCAATGTCGAAATTGATATAATCGCCTGACGACTCTATCGAACCTCCACGACTGCCCTTCACTTCGGCATACAGTTCGGAATAATCACCACCTGTATAGTTGAAACTTAGCGGTGCAATCTCAGCAGGCACCGTGACGTTGAAATAATCCGGATAAATCTTCGGAAGAGTTTTCACCTGTAAGGCATCCTCCGGTTTCGATGTACAAGCAGCAAGTGCAAGCATCAAAAACAAATATGACAAAATATTCTTCATTCTCATTGTTTCGTTAAATAATACCACACGGTGTTTCTGAATCCTTCCACATTACCATGTTGGGAGTATGTCTGAGCAAATGCTGAAAACTGCTGCAAAATAATCGGGCTGACGGTTCCCTGAGGGGGAGACTGTTGGTTCTGCGAATAAGCGAAGACTTCGGCTTCTTGACAATGTGCAGGCATATACTGCACATGTTTGTTCACCACCATATAATACTGCATGAACTTATTGATATTTTTCTGGAGTAAGGGGTAAAAGAGCATATACTGCATGGCAAGTTTGTTATCATTGTCCTTCAGGAAAAGAAGTCCACATATCTTATCCAGTTCATCCTCACTGAAGAGGAAATCCTGTCTTAGGTGATAACGACGCAATTTACCATATATAGGATGCGAATTAATCGCTTTTTCATTACCCAGAAGTTTCATCGTACGCTCAGCCCATCTCGAATAACAAAGTGTACGCTTAAGCAGCAGCAGATACTTACGAGCGACATTATATTGTCCGTTGATAATATTAGTTTCCGCAAGACGTTTCATCACCCTTACGCTCTTATTGTAATCGGGCAGACATTCCATCGACTCGAAATACAGACGCTGTGCAGAGTTCACCAAGCCGAGCTGATAATACACCTCTGCCGTTGTCAGCAGAGCCGTAAAATTCTTTTCGAAAGGCGGAAACAATCCACCAGTCCCGTTCTGGAAGAATTGGAATCCACGTTCATCCAATTGGTCGGTCATGCCGAGGGCAAGGTTTGTGGCGCAAACACTCATAGGAAGATCCGGCATTTTGTTCTCTGCTTTTCTTATCACCCCTTTCCAGTCGTTCTTACGTACCATAAAATCGTAATCCATCAGTTCACAAACCTTTGAATCAAAACTGTTCGGGATAATCAGATAACCGCAAAACAGTACTACTATAAAGCCGACTATTGCTGTCAACTTCCGATACTTAAACCTCATCAGTGGGCTAAATGACGCCAGTGCCATGATGAGCATGATGAACATAATAGAATAAGTAATCACATCGGGGAATCTGTAATACTGCAAGCCACGGAAAAGTACACTGAGCGAATACGGAACCATATATGTGCTTACAATAATACAGAATAAACTGTAAAGAAGGAACAACACACCTATAAGGATACTCTTCGATTTTTCTTTTGCTTCAATGGCAAAGGAAAGTGCGGCGTATAGTGAGAATACAAGTACAACCGGTCCAGCCAACCAATACAACACCGGTATGATGATAACAACGAATATAATTTTTGCCATATATTTCCGTGGCATGGCAATCATGGCGAATAACGTGAGAATGACGGCAAAAGGGAAAGCGTACATCACTTGCGGATCGCCCATCAACGCCCAAATCAATATCGGAATCAGAAAAGAGAAAGGATACCAGATACCATCTTCAGTCCTTAGACTATACCGTTTCATCAACATCCATGACAGCAACTGTATGACAACGAACATAAGAGCAACGATGGCGGCTCCAATATAAATATTGTTGTACATCTGCACGAAAAACTCGGCGATGTATTGGGCCAGTCCACCAGGCACAGCCAGTCGTTCACAGAAATAAGTTCCATCGAAGAGAAAAAACTGGAACTGTTCATGATATGCTAGAGCGTAAGGATAGCGGAATCCCCAGAACACGAATGCCACAATGGCGAAAAGTATCGTCAGTTCCGCTTTCCAATATGTTTTTAACTTTTTTATCTGATTTTAACTGTAGTTCTTTTCTGATCTTTTATCTTACGGATAGCCTCATGACTGTCGAACTCAACCTTCGTCTTGGTGAAGTCGGGCACATTATAGGCATCAAACATCTCCATATAATATTTCCTTGGATTGCGCTGGGGCAAGAGAAACGGTTTTGTGCCGCGGTCATCATTACCGATGCATGTAAAATAGAGTTTGGTGTACATACCATCATCACGTTTACTTGAGAAGACCAGCCAACGGCTATTGGAACTCCAGTTGTGATAGCTCTCGGTTCGTCTGCTGTTTATCTCTTTCATCTCGCGCACTTGATGAGTTTTCATATCCATGATCCAAAGGTCAGCGTCTGGTTGAACAATTGGGAAGTTACTCCTGCTGCACCGTACGTATATCATCCAGCGACCATCGTACGAGGGACGCACCTGTACATAACTCATATTATCTTTCTTTCCATTGAGCAGCGTGTCAACCTTTGAACCGAACTTGCCCGTCTTGGCATCAAAGTCAATAGCGCAAACGCTGCACTTTACCTTCAGGTATTCACGGGGCACATCACACGCATCAGACGTGCTGTAATAAAGTGTCTTGCCGTCTGCCGAAAAAGCGGGGAAGATCTCAAGACTGCCCGGAGTTTCAAGTGCCGGATCGAGCAGTAGTTCATGAGTCCGGGTGTCGTATACGATAATGTTGCTGAACTTATGATAGACCTCAATCGGCTTTTTGGTGCCAGTAAAGAAACTCTGATGCACAGAGTTTGCGGCATAAGCCACATATCGCCCATCGGGATGCCAGTAGGCATAACTTCCTGCGGCCTTGGTCGAATCAGTCTTCGTATCTATCCATTCCTGCTTGCCGTTAATCTGAATGAGCGTACCACCGCCTTCTCCTCTCACCTGAGCCGTAAACTGTCGGGGGTCTGTGCGATTAGGCGTATGACAGTTGAAGCATTGACCGACCACAGCACTCTCGGTAAGTATCGCCGTCTCATCGAATGAATGGATATCACGTTGATATATTCCTATATTGCCACCCACTTCATAGCCAGGAGGGATACGGCGATAAGTAACACCGTAATCATCAAGCTTGTAGTTGCTCACATGCATTCTGAAATCCTTATACTGAATCCATTTTGACGAAGAAGGTGCCGACTCAGCATAAACCGTGAAGATGATATCTCCACCTTTGTTCTGACGCGTCAGCTCGTGCCACTCATCGATATCGAAATCAGTATACTCGCCTTTTCCGATAATCTCACCACCCTTAGTTCCCTTAGCAATGACATAAATATCACAAGGATCAGTCTCAGTGAGCGAACCTACACAGAAATCCATCGGTGCTATATCTACGGGGATCGTCACATCGACGTAATCAGGATATATCTTCGGCGTTTTATTCACTTTCACCGCATCTTCGGGAGCGGATGTAC
>NZ_CALMHT010000123.1 GCF_937863835.1 uncultured Prevotella sp. | reverse complement strand
CTGTTCCAATTGCAGATAGGCAACCCGGGCAGTTCGTTTGCCATCGAAATAGCCAGAAAGACCGGTATACCCGAAGAGGTGATCAACGATGCCAGTGAGATAGTGGGCAGCGACTATATTCAGAGTGACAAATACCTGCAGGATATTGTACGCGACAAACGCTACTGGGAAGGCAAACGCCAGACGATACACCAGCGAGAGAAGGCGATGGAACAGACGATTGCCAAATATGAAAAGGAAATAGAGGAACTGCAACAGAGCAAGAAGGATATCCTGAAAAAGGCGAAGGCGCAAGCCGAGGACTTACTGGCGGAAAGCAACAAGAAGATAGAAAACGCCATCCGTGATATCCGTGAATCGCAGGCGGAGAAAGAAGAGACCAAGAAAATACGCGAGGAACTCAATTCGTTCAGGGACGAAGTCAAGGAGATAGATTCTGCTGCGAATGACGAAAGAATCGAAAAAAAGATACGCCAAATTCAAGAGCGGAAGGTGCGTCATGAGAAGCATAAGAAGGAAAAGGCGGTAAAAGAAAAAGAGGCCGCGGAAGCTTTGAAAGCCATCGCTGATAAAAAGGTAAAGGAGAACGCTCCCCTCGCCATCGGAGACACGGCTCGTATCAAAGGACTCACGTCTGTGGGGAAAATAGAGAGTATCGACGGCAAAATGGCTACCGTGATATTCGGTGACATGCGTACCAAGATGCGACTCGACAGACTGGAACGGGCAACCATGGAGGCAAAAGAAGAACCGAAGACATACGCATCCGTCGGCAGACAGACACGTGAAACGATAGACGACAAAAAACTCAACTTCAAACAGGACCTTGATGTCAGGGGAATGCGCGGAGACGAGGCGATCAACGCCGTCACTTACTTCATAGACGATGCCATCCTAGTAGGAATGGCACGAGTACGTATACTGCACGGAAAAGGAAACGGGATACTGCGGCAACTGATCCGGCAGTATCTGGCTACCATTCCGAATGTCACTTCCTATCAGGATGAGCATGTTCAGTTCGGAGGCAGTGGAATCACTGTCGTAGACTTATAGTTCTTTCTTCAAAGCCTCAGCCATCTCGGCATATTCGGCATCAGAAAGATATACTTTCTGTGGATTCATCTGGAACACACCACCGAAATCAGGTCCACCTTTGTATTTCGGAATCAAATGGAAATGCAGGTGTTCCAAAGTGTCGGCATAAGCACCATAATTGATCTTATCGGGGTTGAATACCTTCTGCATGGCACGCGTAACCTTGGCTACATCAGCCATAAAGGCGTTACGGTCGGCATCACTGAGAAGATTCAGGTCGTCGACATGATCTTTGTATGCGACAAGACAACGGCCATGATAGGTCTGTTCCTTGAAAATAAATACACGGGATACGCTCAACTGAGCGATTTCAATCATCAGATTGTGGAGCGTCTCATTGTTCTGGCAATAAAGACATTGTTTAGGATCACTTTTCATAATAGTTTATTTTTATTTGCTTTAATGATTGGGCAAAGATAACACTTTATTTCAATATAACAAAAAAAGGATACGAAAATCGTATCCTTTTTAGAGCCTCTTGTCGGATTCGAACCAACGACCCCGAGATTACAAATCACGTGCTCTGGCCAACTGAGCTAAAGAGGCGGGTGGGTAAGCGACTTGCATCGCGCCGCTACAACCAACTACCTTTGCTACGTTCCCGTCCTGGAGGATTCGAAGGGAGCTGGCCGTGCAAGACTTACCCGTTTTGCGGCTGCAAAGGTACATAAATTTTAGTTCTAAACAAATAAATCTCTTCAAAAAATCAAAAAAAACTTAGCTTTGACTTATTATATGGTAGAAAATGACTACTTTTGCACCGTCTAATTGACGGATATATATGATTAATCCAGAAGAAATTATACAACTAAAGGCTTTCGCACGTCAGGACGGGACTTTTCTCGGTTTGATATGGATAGCCAGTTTTGCATGTTACGTAGGGGAATTTCATACCAGTTCATTAGGTATGCTGGCGCTGATACTTGCCGTCATCTCCCCTTTCTTCCTTGCCATGCGACTGAAAAGGTTCAGAGACAAGTCACGTGGAGGTGTGATATCATTCAGACGTTCACTGGCGTTCTGCATGTTCTCGTTCTTTTACGCATCACTGCTGTTCGCCATCGTGCAATATGTTTACTTCGCTTACATCGACAAGGGATTCCTCGTGCAGCAGTACAATATCATGATGTCGACACCTGAGGCGAAACAATTGTTGAACATCTATAAAATGGCAAACGAGATGTACGACGGCATAGCCGCTTTCGCACGACTGACGCCGATAGAGAAATCGCTCAACTTTCTCACGATGAACATCAGCATCGGACTGATATTGAGTTTCCCGATAGCGGCAATCATGAAATCGACAGTAAAAATTGATAATAACAACCAAGAATAACAGATATGGATATTTCAGTCATAGTACCTCTTTATAACGAGGAAGAATCTCTTCCTGAACTGTTTGCATGGATAGAACGTGTCATGGATGCGAACAACTTCTCTTATGAAGTAATATTTGTCAATGACGGTTCTACGGATAAGTCATGGCAGGTGATAGGACAGTTGAGTGAGAAAAGCGAGCATGTAAGAGGCATCAAGTTCCGCCGCAATTATGGCAAGAGTCCTGCCCTGTTCTGTGGTTTCAAACAGGCTCAGGGGAATGTAGTGATTACCATGGACGCCGACCTCCAGGATTCGCCTGACGAAATACCGGGATTATACAAGATGATTGTGACAGACGGTTATGATCTGGTTTCAGGATATAAACAGAAACGTTACGACCCTCTGTCGAAGACAATACCTACCAAACTGTTCAATGCCACGGCACGGAAAATCAGCGGCATCAAGAATCTGCATGATTTCAACTGCGGACTGAAAGCCTACCGTAAGGAGGTGGTCAAGAACATTGAGGTCTATGGCGAAATGCACAGATATATCCCCTATCTGGCCAAGAATGCCGGTTTCGACAAAATCGGGGAAAAAGTGGTACAGCATCAGGCACGCAAATACGGCACATCGAAGTTCGGACTGAACCGTTTCTTCAATGGCTATCTCGACCTGATCACATTATGGTTCCTGAGCGGTTTCGGTCGCAAACCGATGCATGTGTTCGGTTTTCTGGGTTCCATCATGTTCTTCATCGGTTTTGTGGCAGCCTTCATCATCGGTGCCGACAAATTGATATCACTGGCACAGGGTATCCCGATGCGACTGGTTACGGATTCACCTTACTTCTACATTGCACTGACAATGATGATTATAGGAACACAACTGTTTGTAGCAGGATTTTTAGGAGATCTTGTCAGTCGGACTTCGCAAAACAGGAACGACTATCAGATTGAGGAGGAAATAAGATGCGGAAAATAGTATTCGTGATATTTGCATCATTACTATTATGTGCCTGTTCCACGATCGACTGTCCATTACTGAATACGGTTTATACTGTTTATAATATATACAACAGCAACGGGAAAGCAGACACGTTGAAAGATACCTTGACGATATTTTCCAGACGCGTCAACGGAACTGATTCCGTATTCATCAACCAAGATGTCAATATCAAGACATTCAGTCTGCCAATCAGTTATTCGGCACCGGCGGACACATTGTACTTTAATATCAAAGACACCCTGAAAAAAAATTATATCGATACGGTCGTTGTTATGAAAGAGAATACGCCTCATTTTGAATCCGTAGACTGCAACCCGTCTTATTTCCATAAGATTACGGGCGTGAAATGGACCAAGAACAGGATAGACTCGATTACGATAAAGAATTCAACTGTCAATTATGATGCGACAAAAGAACATTTCCATATATATTTCAAGAGCGGTAATTAGTATTATACTGGTTATTACCTGCGCACAGGTCTCCGCACAATCCTACAAGAAAATAAAGAAGGTGCAGGAGAAGGATTCGACAGCGCTGTTCAGAGGCTTTTCTGTTTCGGCTGACTTGGTCGGTCCGCTGATGCTAAAACTTAGCGATTATGGTCAATATGAGGCGGCTCTGAAAATCAATCTCAAAGATAAATATTTTCCTACTGTAGAAATAGGATACGGAAAAGCCGACCATCAGGAAGCTACCGGCATCAACTATAAGACGAGCGCGCCGTATTTCAGAGTGGGCTGCGACTTTAACATCCTCAAAAACAAGCACGATACCAATGTGCTGTATGCTGGTTTCAGATACGCATACACTTCTTATAAAGATGATATCAACCATCCCGACTTCAAGGACCCGGTATGGGGATATAATGTGAGATATGAGGTGACGGGCAACAGTTGTTATTATCACTGGCTGGAAGCTGTTATCGGTGTCGACGCCAAAATCATAGGTCCCCTTCATCTGGGATGGAGCGTAAGATACAAATATCGTCTGGCTTCTGACGAGGGTGCGATAGACAAGTCATGGTATGTTCCGGGATTCGGCATATCAAATTCCAGCAGACTGGGCGGAACATTTAACGTTATCATTGATATATAGATATGAGTACGGAAAAGAATAAAAAGAAGTTAATATGGCAAATGCCTTTCCTACTGTTTCTGATTATAGGAACAGTATTGATTGTTCGTCACCAACATGATATGCCATACCAACACAACACCGGTTTTATATTCGGAACCGTTTATAACATTACATATCAGTGTGATTCGGATCTGAACGAAAAGATAGTAGCCGAATTGCAGAAGGTAGATAATTCTTTGTCTCCATTCAACAAAAATTCTATCATAACGGCTATCAACGACAATAAAGACGTGAAAGTAAACGATATGTTTACGGATGTCTTCACCTTGGCAGAAAATGTATCCAAGGAGACGGACGGGGCTTTTGACATAACGGTAGCTCCTCTAGTCAATGTATGGGGATTCGGGTTCAAGAAAGGTGCGATGCCTGACAGACACGTCGTGGACAGCCTGAAGAGTATTGTAGGATACAGGAAAGTAAGTTTGGTAAATGGCAAAATAATAAAGAAAGACCCCCGTATCATGCTGGATTGCAGTGCGATTGCGAAAGGATACGGCAGTGATGTGGTGGCACGTCTGTTAAGAAGCATGGATATTAAGAATTTCATGATTGAGATAGGAGGTGAAATCGTAACAAGCGGTGTCAATGAAAAACGAACTCCATGGAAAATCGGTGTGACAAAACCTTCTGATGATTCACTAAACACGAATACGGAACTGCAAACGGTCCTGAACATTACTGATATGGCTATGGCGACAAGCGGTAATTACAGAAATTTCTATTACAAGAACGGAAAGAAATATGCGCATACCATAGATCCCAAGACGGGTTTCCCCGTACAGCACAACATTCTTTCGTCTACTGTCATTGCGAAAGACTGCGCGACAGCTGATGCATACGCGACATCATTTATGGTGCTGGGGTTGGATAAAGCTCAGAAAGTACTGAGCAAGCATCCTGAACTGATGGTTTATTTCATATATTCAGACCACAAAGGGAAAAATGCCGTGTGGTTTTCTCCTAAGTTGAAGAATAAGATCCAGAAATAATCATTTGTGTATGTCTGTTTTGCACTTATACGATAAATTATTACAGACCCCTTTGTTTCTCGGTATGAGCAAAGACGATCTGAATCAGATTGTGGAACATACGAAATTCGGGTTTTTGAAATTCGAGCAAGGCAAAACGATTATCAGAGAAGGAGAAAAATGCGAACATGTCTACTACCTGACGAACGGCTGTATTGTTATTTCCAAATCTTCAGACGACCACAGTTATACCATATCAGAAGAGATACATGCTCCATATATGTTTCAACTGGAATGTCTATTCGGACTAACACAACAATCGTCTTATAATATCAATAGTATCACAGCGTGTAACATGATATCTATAGACAAAGACGAACTGATGAAATTGTCAGACAACTATATGATATTCAAGATCAACATCCTCAATCTGCTGTCAGCAAAGATCCAGAAGCTGTCAAGAAATCCTTGGCGGAAACGACCCGACAATATACGTAATCTGATTATAAAATTTATCGTTGAAAGATGCCAATATCCCGCAGGCAAGAAAAAACTTGACATACACATGGAAACGCTTGCCAAAGAACTGAATGACGGCAGGTTGAATGTTTCAAAAGAACTCAACAGAATGTCGGATGAAGGTTTGATTATTCTCCATAGGGGCGGATTTGTCATTCCTGCATTAGAACGTTTATTGATGTAACATACGTTAAAAATCACATTTATAATAATGTATAATCAGTTTTTTTCTTACTTTTGCATATAAAAAGGAAAGTATTTAGTATGAATGAAAATAAGACAGAGAAGAAACGCGAAAATCCTTTATTTGAACAATATAACACGCCACACGATACTGTGCCGTTTGACCGTATAAGTATATCGGATTTTGAGGAAGCTTTTATGGAGGGTATACGCCGCGACGATGAAGATACAGACAGAATTGTCAACGATCCCCGGAAGCCCACTTTCGATAACACCATTATACGTGTCGATGATGATAAAGATAATGATAATGATCATTATTACGACTTATTAGACAGGACATCTACCGTGTTCTTCAATCTGCTGAGTGCGGAAACGAATGACGAACTGGATGCACTAGCCCAGAAGATGAGTCCTATACTCACAAAACATGCCAATGATATCCGCTTGAATGAAAAGCTGTTCGAGCGCATCAAATATGTACACCGGCACCATCGGAAACTGACAGAAGAAGAAAAGATGCTGTTGGATAACTGTTATGACGGTTTTGTACGGAGTGGAGCTTTGCTGGACAAAGCCGGTAAGGAGAAATTGCGCCAACTGACAGAAGAAGCGAGTACATTGTCTCTGCAGTTTTCTCAGAACCTCCTCAAAGAGAATAAGGCTTTCGAACTGCACATCACAGACGAGGCACAACTGGAAGGACTACCGAATACAGCTCGCGAGGCGGCAGCTCTGGCGGCTAAGGAAAAAGGCGAAACAGGGTGGATATTTTCGCTGGACTTTCCCAGTTACAGTCCATTTATGACCTACTCCACCCAGCGTGAACTGCGTAAGCGGATGTATATGGCAAAAAACACCGAATGCACGCACGACAATACAGAGAACAATATCGAGATATGCAAGAAGCTCGTAAATCTGCGCCGTGAGATAGCACAGTTGTTGGGTTATACTACATACGCCGACTATGTATTGAAACACCGTATGGCAAGTAACGTACGCAATGTATACAAATTGCTGAACGACCTTATAGACGCATATAAACCGACTGCCGTCAAAGAAGTGGACGCGATAGAGAAACTGGCAAAGAAAACGGAAAGTAAGGATTTCAAACTGGAACCGTGGGATTTCAGTTTTTATTCCCATAAACTGCAACTTGCCAAATACAATCTCGATTCGGAGATGCTCCGACCTTACTTCGAACTGTCGAAGGTCATCGACGGAGTGTTCGGACTAGCCAACAAACTATACGGCATCACATTCAAAGAGAATAAAGACATCCCTGTCTATCATCAGGATGTAAAAGCTTATGAAGTGTTCGATAAAGACGGATCGTATCTGGCTGTATTCTATGCCGATTTTCACCCCCGCAAAGGAAAGCAAGGTGGCGCATGGATGACAGAATATCAAGGTCAGTGGATTGACCGCAAAGGGAATAATGTCCGTCCACACGTCAGTGTCGTTATGAACCTGACGAAACCGACCGAGGGGAAACCGGCGCTATTGACACTCGGAGAAGTGGAGACATTCCTGCATGAATTCGGCCATTCACTACATGGGATGTTCGCCAATACACGTTTTGAGAGTTTATCCGGAACCAATGTATGGTGGGACTTCGTGGAACTGCCTTCTCAGTTTATGGAAAACTATGCCGTAGAAAAAGATTTTTTGCGCACCTTCGCTTTCCATTACAAGACAGGAGAACCGTTGCCCGATGAACTGATAGAACGTATTGTCAGAAGCAGAAACTTCATGGCAGCATATTCATGTCTGCGCCAAGTCAGTTTCGGTCTACTGGATATGTCATATTATACGAAGAAAGAAGCTTTCGACGAAGATATCATTCCTTATGAGAAAAAAGCGTGGAGCAAAGCAATGGTTACAAAACAATTGCCGAATACATGCATGACAGTTCAGTTCAGTCATATCATGGCTGGTGGATATGCAGCAGGCTATTACAGTTATAAATGGGCAGAAGTACTGGAAGCCGACGCCTTCAGTGTATTCAAGAAAAATGGTATTTTCGATCAGAAGACGGCGCAAAGTTGGAGAGATAACGTACTGTCGAAAGGTGGCACAAAGCATCCTATGACACTCTACAAGAATTTCCGCGGCAGCGAGCCCACCATTGACGCACTGCTGAAACGCAATGGTATCAAAAAGACAAAGAAATAAACAGAAAAGGACTCATCAATATGACATCCGAAGAAAAACAAAGAAATCTGGATTACAGATATATACGCATGGCACGTATATGGGCTGAAAACAGTTATTGTCACCGTCGGCAGGTAGGAGCGCTCGTCGTTAAGGACAAGATGATTATCAGTGACGGATACAACGGTACGCCCAGCGGTTTCGAAAACATTTGTGAGGATGACAATAATATCACAAAACCATACGTGCTGCACGCTGAGGCGAACGCCATCACCAAACTGGCGCGCAGCAACAACAACAGTGAAGGAGCCACATTGTATGTGACGGCATCACCTTGCCTGGAATGTTCGAAGCTGATTATCCAGTCGGGCATAAAGAGAGTCGTATATGGAGAAGAATACCGTCTGCATGATGGTATTGATCTTTTGAGAAGAGCTAACATAGAAGTTATATATATAAACCCTGATGAAAATGAATCCAAATAAATCAAACCGTTACATGCCATTTCTGATGGCACTTTGTATCGTAATCGGAATCGTAATCGGAACATTTTATTCAAATCATTTCTCAGGCAACCGCCTGAGTATCATTAATTCGAGCAGCAACAAACTGAACAATCTGCTTAGGATTATTGATGATCAATATGTAGATCCTGTGGATATGGACAGTCTGGTGGAAAAAGCTATGCCACAGATTCTGGCAGAACTGGATCCACATTCAGTATATATCAGTGCCAAAGACGTACAAAATACGAACGATGAACTGAAAAGTTCTTTCTCTGGTATCGGTGTGGAATTTACGATTCGCCAAGACACCATACACGTTCAGAATGTGATCAAGAACGGACCTGCTGAAAGGGCCGGCGTCTTAGCTGGAGATAAGATTGTAAGTGTAGACGGCAAAACATTCGTGGGCAAGCAGGTTACCCAGGAAGAAGCCATGCACAAACTGAAAGGTCCGAAGGACACGAAGGTGAAAATCGGCGTACAAAGATACGGACAGAAAAAGATAAGATATATCACAATAACAAGAGGTGACATTCCACAGAAAAGTATATCGGCAACGTATATGCTGAATGAGACCACCGGATATATCAAAATCAAGAATTTTGCCGAAAATACATATCCTGAGCTATTAATATCTTTAGCAAAGTTGTCACAGGAAGGATTTGACAATCTTGTCATAGACCTGCGTGACAATACCGGAGGATATCTGGCATCAGCCGTGCAGATGGCGAATGAATTCCTGCCCAAGAACAGATTGATCGTTTACACGAAAGGCCGCAAATCGCCAAGAGAGGATTACCGCACAGACGGTCGTGGCAGTTATCAGAATATTCCTCTGGTCGTCCTGATCAATGAAGGCTCGGCATCGGCTTCCGAGATATTCTCAGGAGCAATGCAGGATAATGACCGGGCAACTATCATCGGACGACGTTCATTTGGCAAGGGACTTGTACAACAACCGATCGCTTTCCCAGACGGTTCTATGATTCGTCTGACGATAGCCAGATACTATACACCGTCAGGACGTTGTATACAAAAACCATATACGACAGGAGACGACAAAGATTACAATCAGGATCTGCTTACCAGATACGAGCATGGAGAGTTTTTCTCACAGGACAGTATAAAACATAAAGGTCCTGCATATCATACACGAATCGGTCGTACGGTATATGGAGGCGGTGGTATCACCCCGGATATTTTTGTTCCTGAAGATACACTCGACATGACATCATACTATAAACAGGCGGCAATGAGTGGACTCATATTGCAATTCGCATTCACTTATACAGATGAAAACAGAATAAAACTGAATAATTTCAAGGAAATGATGGAACTGTCAGATTATCTGGTAAAACAGAATACGGTTGACAAATTTGCCTCTTATGCAGACGATCATGGACTGAAACGCCGCAACCTGATGATTCAGAAGTCACATAAACTGCTTCAGACCTATATTGACAGTCGTATTATTTATAATATCTTGGACGAAGAGGCCTGGAACGAATACCTGAATCTGAAGGATCCCGTTATCAAGAAGGCCCTTTACGTTTTCAAGAACGGTTCAGCTTTCCCGAAAAAGTATGAAAGAAAAAATTATATTAAGAAATAAAATAAGAGAAAAGAAAAGACAGTTCACCCAGATTCAACTGGATGAACTGTCTCGTATGATTATACAAAGACTCCTGCACAGCGACAGAGTGAAGAACGCCCAAACAATTATTCTTTATTATTCGCTCCATGATGAAGTGAATACCCATCATCTTATTGATCTATTATCCAAAACAGGAAAAAAAATACTACTCCCATACGTAAAAGACGATACAGAAATGGAACTCCGTGAATATGGAGGCCCGGACGATTTGAGAAAAGGGTGTTATGGTATTATGGAACCGACAGGGAATACTTTTACGAATCTGGAAACCATCGACGTCGCCGTCATTCCGGGAATGAGTTTCGACAGTAACGGGAACAGGTTGGGCAGAGGTAAAGGATATTACGACCGGTTTCTGAAAAAGATACCCGATGTTTACAAAATCGGTATATGTTTCGATTTCCAAAAAGTCGACAATATTCCCACCGGACTTTATGATGTAAAAATGGATGAAATCATCTGATTCAATTGAATCGTATATCAACGATAACCTGACTTTTCACCACCATATTCAGTCGCATGACTATTTGTTTCTTCTGCATGGAAAGGTCGGCACGTAATGCCGGATTTAACAGATGAACGAAGAGAATCTGATTCTTGATATAAAGGCCGGATGTGTATTTCGCAATGACAGGTCCCATAATTATCGGCCATGAATCAATCAGTCTTTTCTGAAGCAACGGAGTTTCCAGTCCTTCTTCCCTAAGCAAGATATTCAGTATATCTTTAAGAGGTTTCACATCACGCTTAAACATTGGCATTCCCCCTTTCAGTTATTTCTCCATTTTCAACATTGAAGATTTTGTAAGCTAGACTGTTCCCATACAAAATCTTATCCAAATTCTCACGGTTCGTATCAGTAATCAATATCTGACCAAACATATCACTGGATACTAATTGGACTATACGCTCAACTCGCACCGCATCCAGTTTATCAAAGATATCATCAAGTAGCAATATCGGCGTCGTCTTATTGCCTGTCTGTTTTAAGAAATCGAACAAGGCTAATTTGAGAGCAACAACAAATGTTTTGTTCTGTCCCTGACTGCCTTCACGTTTCATCTGATAATCACCAAGCATCATTTCCAAGTCATCACGATGAATACCATGGAGTGAATACCCCACGGCAAGGTCTTTAATCCTGTCACGCTGAATCACATCCAACAAAGGACCACGCTGACAATGAGATACGTATCGTAAGGAGACGGTCTCCTTATCATCAGATATATTCTGATAAAACTTTTGAAACACAGGTAACAACGCATCTACGAAATCAGCTCGTTTCTTGTATATGGGCGTACCTTCGGCAGCCATCTGTTCTTCCCAAATCTTCATCAGTTCAATATCCGGCTCATCGTCCATTTTCAAGAGGGAATTACGTTGCTGTAATGCTTTATTATAACGTCCCAGAGCTTCTATGTAAGTACGGTCGTACTGTGATATGACGACATCCATCAGTCTACGCCGCTCCTCGCTTCCACCATCAATAATCATACTGTCAGCAGGAGACACCATCACTAAAGGTATCAGACCTATATGTTCTGAAAGACGTTTATACTCTTTTTTGTTTCGTTTGAAGTGTTTCTTCACACCTCTTTTCATTCCTACATAAACGTTTTCCACCTCCTGATTTTCCGTCATATAAGAACCTTCAAGAACAAAAAAATCTTCACCATGACGAATAACCTGTGAATCTATTGGGTTATTGGCACTTCTACAGAATGACATATAATATACAGAATCAAGCACATTCGTCTTGCCCTCCCCATTACTTCCTATAAAACAATTGATTTTAGGAGATAAATTGAGATTGGCTGTCTTGATATTCTTATAATTTATGATAGAGATTTTCTGTAGTATCATATACCAATTTAACCTATTTTTGTGCAAAGTTAAGTCTTTTACAACTTAAAAACAAAAAAAGTGGTTGATAAATTTCAATATGTGCAATAAATTCAGTAATTTTGCCACGCTTTTAATCATGAATAATAAAATAAAAATAAATAATGGCAAAATCAAAAGAACAGAAGGGTACTCTTAATGTAAATGATTCCCTTAACAATTCACAGGCTTTCTTCCTAAAATACAAGAAAGCAATCACTATCGCTGTAGCTGCAATCGTTGTTATCGTTGCAGGCGTTATTCTATACATCAATTATGTAGCTGGACCACGCGAAGACAAGGCAAGTACGGTATTGGCCAAAGGACAGGAATACTTCGATGCAGGTTCGGTTGACAAAGCTTTGAACGGTGATGGAGCAGGTTACCCTGGATTTGTAAAAATTTCTAGTGACTACAGCAGTACTGATGCCGGTAATCTGGCTAATCTCTATGCAGGACTTTGCTATGCCCAGTTAGAAAAATGGCAAGATGCCGTTAAATACCTTGATCAATTTAGCAGTGGCAAAGACGAAATGATCAGTCCGGCTGCCGAAGCAGCATTGGGTAACGCTTATGCTCATGTCAACCAACTTGACAAAGCTGTCGAATACCTTAAGAAAGCAGCCAAAGATGCTGACAACAACAGTCTTTCTCCAACATTCCTTATTCAAGCTGGAGAAATCCTTGAAAGTCAAGGAAAGAAAGACGAAGCTCTCGAACTCTACAAAGAGATTAAGCAGAAATACTTCAACTCTATGCAGTATCAAGAAATCGACAAATACATAGAACGCGCTTCTACAAAATAATGGCAACTGCATTACATAATTTATCTGATTACGATTTAAAAAGTGTTCCGGATGCGAGCAACATGTGCTTTGGCATTGTTGTAAGCGAATGGAACGAAGAGATTACAGGTGCCCTTCTTAATGGGGCATTGAACACGCTCGAAAAGCATGGGGCCATTCCTGAGAATATACATGTAAAGACCGTTCCAGGAAGTTTCGAACTTGTTTACGGGGCTCATCAGATGATACTTAATGGAGGTTATGATGCCATCATCATACTAGGATGCGTCATCCGTGGCGAAACGCCTCATTTTGATTATATCTGTCAAGGAGTAACAGCTGGAATTGCCAGACTTAATGCCACGAGTGAAATTCCTGTGATATATGGACTTCTCACGACGGAAAACCAACAACAAGCTAAAGACCGTTGTGGCGGAACATTAGGAAACAAAGGCGATGAATGTGCAGTAGATGCTATAAAAATGGCAAAATTCTAATTGTGGATTATATATAAAATAAAAAGCAGATATTTAATACAATATCTGCTTTTTTCATGCTACTAAATTTAAACCTTCTGGGTCGGCAACTTGAACCAGAATGTAGCCCCCTCACCTACAGCAGACTCTACTCCTATTTCACCTCGCAGTTTTTCTATTATCATCTTACTGATTGACAACCCTAATCCCGTACCTGTTTTAAAGGAGTCTAGTTTTTCAAAACGTTCAAAGATTCGCTTATGCTGAGATTTATCGATTCCGATACCCGTATCTTTGACATAACAATAGATGTTTTTCTTATCTATGATCTTATAGCCGACATGAATAGAACCAGACTTGGTAAACTTATATGCATTGGTAATAAAATTCACGATAACTTGTTGTATTCTCTGATTATCCGTAAATATTTGACAAGTTTCAGGCATTGGGTCAACAATCAAACGAACAGAGTCAGTATCATACTGATTAAACTTGGCAGAAGACACTGCATCTCTGATAACTTCAGAGAAATCGACAGTTTTGCAATTGAAAGCCAACGTTCCAGCTTCTATTTTTGATAAATCCAAAATATCATTAAACAACTGCATCAATTGTTCTTTATTCGCATAAATATTTTTATTGAAGATGATTCGATCCTCTTCACTCAAATCTTCCGAAGTAGCTAACAAGTCGGCATATCCAACGATAGCATTAAGCGGCGTACGTATCTCATGACTCATATTCGCAAGAAATGCTGTTTTGAGATTACTAGATTCAATAGCCTTTTCCTTCGTTTCAATAAGATTTGACTCAATTTGTTTTTGTTTTTCTATATTTTCAGCAGAACCTATTATATATATAGGCTCTCCTTTTTCATCTCTTTGATCAACGACACCTCTTAGTTTGTACCAATGGTATCCAGTATCATTAATATTAAACCTCACTTCATGGGGTATAAATTCCTGTCGCGCATGGTCGGCATTTAGATATCTAATCGTATCACCTAAGAAATGAAAATCATCGGGATAGACCACTCTCTTCAGTTCTTCCAATTTAAATTTTTTGCCGAAAGCTGACAGTTCATTATTTATAATATCAATGGCCCATGGAAATGCATCTGAAGCTTCCAATACGACTTGCAGAACATGATTCAACTTCTCCAATTCTATCTTCGTCTTATTCGTCAGAATTTTTAGTTTACGCTGGCTCCATGCATAAGCTGCTAGTAATATAAATAATATCAGACAGATACCAATAATAACAATAATTGATACAATATGTTTTTGGACAAATGATTCAGGTTTACCATAAACGACCGCATTATCAGGTATCAGTTCTGCGTCAATATGTTTTTCGAGTAATGTAGGATAATTAAGATAAATTCTGGCATGGTTTATCTGTGATATACTTCCCCATGGTATCTTCGCCCCTCTGTCAAATTGATCCATAATATCTGTAGTAGCCTTTGCGATATCCGCAGATGAATTATAATATCCACCACACATAGACGTCTCCTCCATTGTTTTATAATCTGACAATGTAAATACAGGCGTTTTGGAATATGCACTGATAATTTTCTTGGTGTAATCTGCATTCTCAGCTTTGTCTTTACTACTACTCCAACCATAAAAAACGATACCAGTCTCTTTATCCAATCGTTGCAAAGTATCCAACAACTGCTGCGTAGAATGATTTTTTCTTTCAAATGTAATATACTTTAGATTCTTAAAATCCCGTTTTATGATTTTCTCCATTCCATATTTTACAAAAGCAGAAGATAATCTACTATCAGATATAAACAGTATCTGTTTGATTTCTGGTTGTAATTTTCGAATAAGTTGTATTGTTTCCTTGGCATAATGCCCATGATTTAGACCAATAACCTTACAACCCTTCATCGTCTCTTTAAAGGGTATCTGATTATGATCTGAAATTTGAATATTGTGGGAGAAAGATTCAAACGGCACTACATTCTTTCGGGCTGGTAAGACGATACATGGAATGTTCTTCCAATCTTGTGGCACATAATGTCTGTACAATATCCATCCTGCATCACCTAATAATAATATTATTCGAGGTTTCCCATTAGGAAGGTCACTAAAATAAAGTTTCCACCAATTGGGATTTAACTTATTATCATCGGTAGTAGCATCAAACAAATTTTTAAGAAAGAACTTTTTATTCGTTGATGTGAGATGCTTGGTTATATTATCATTGATGCCATTAGCCCATTCATTTGTGGCACGATAGAAATCAAGCAGAAGAATATAACTTTGTTCTCTACCCATATCCATATTACTCTGTTTTGATGTAGAAGGGTAAACATCCAAACTCAATAATAAAAATATAAAGATAATAATCGGCTTTGTCATAAAATGTAAAATTTATTATTATGGCAAATATACATTATTTTTCGTTCCCCTCAAAATAATAATAATAATTATTTTGTTTTCATATCAACAAACCGTATCTTTGCAATATAAATATTGGAAATTATGAAATTTATATCATGGAATGTCAATGGACTACGTGCATGCGTAGGGAAAGGTTTTAACGAAGTCTTCGAACAATTGGATGCTGATTTTTTTTGCCTCCAGGAAACAAAGATGCAAAAAGGTCAACTTGACATCGAATTTTCAGGCTATAAGTCGTATTGGAACTATGCCGAAAAGAAAGGCTATTCGGGAACTGCTATATTTGCAAGACACGAGCCGATGAATGTAACTTACGGCTTGGGTATAAAAGAACACGACAACGAAGGACGGGTAATAACACTAGAGATGGAGAAGTTCTATCTTGTCTGCGTCTACACACCAAACTCCCAAGATGAATTACGTAGATTGGACTACCGTATGCAATGGGAAAATGATTTCCTTGAATATCTCAAGAAACTTGAGATGAGCAAACCTGTCATTATATGCGGTGATATGAATGTCGCCCATGAAGAAATAGATATAAAGAACCCTAAGACCAATCGACATAATGCAGGTTTCACAGATGAGGAGCGTAACAAATTTTCTGTTTTGCTTAACAACGGGTTCATTGATACCTTTAGACACTTATACCCCGAACAAATAACTTATTCATGGTGGTCGTACCGTTTCCATGCACGGGAGAAAAACGCTGGCTGGCGACTGGATTATTTTCTTGTTTCCGACAAACTAAAACAAAATATCGACGACTCAAAGATACATACTGAAATAACAGGGTCCGATCATTGTCCTGTTGAATTGGATTTAATGGATATATAAAATCTACATACTTTTCCGTTTATTATGGAATCTGTATCCCAATCCTAGCATCAAATGGTTCGGTTCACTGAAATTATTCATGCTATAACCTATATGGGCAAAGAGGTTACGACTCAGATTGACTTTCAAAGCCAATATCTGATACAATCCACTGAAATCATTTTTGGCATTCAGGAAATTGGTACCCAAACCGACATTAATGGAAAAATATGGCATGACAAACTCTGCGCGGTAAGATATTCCCAATGCCATTTGTTTTGACATCGATGGACTACAGACATGGTTCAGATCATTATCATCGGAACCGACTTTAGCGACATAATCCTCAACATACAGATTGGCGCTTCTGTCGTACACTCCATCAAGAGACAGACCGGTCTTCAGCCATGGATTCACATTATACATGGGATTAAAATTGAAGCCGAACACTGTATATGGGTCATGTAAAGCATAGAGATCATTGTCAATGGCCATACCTCTTTTCCGCCATGAACCGTACAAGACCAAATCATAACTGATGTGACGCTCAAATTTAGATACGGTCACACGTCTGCCTGGTATACTGTTCAACTTTCTGTTAATATAATATGCCGCGCCAAGTTTTGCACCGATTATATTAAGTCCGGCATTAGGAAAATTAGTATTACCATTGGAGAAGTGGGATACGGACATACCTAAATTCAAATCGATATTGTCAGACAACATCCAACGTAGGTAAAAATCGACATCAATGTATGCGTTCACTTTCGAACCGATTACTCTATTATCAGGATTAGAATCTTTATCATACGGATTCCAATTGAAAGATAATCCGAGATTCCATTCATAATTAAGTGATAGACGTTGGGAGAACTTGACTATGGGCGCTCCTTGGAATATGTATACTGATATCGGATTACCAAGTTCGGGGTTAAGATTATGATATGCCAATCCTACGCCTTGATAGACATCCTTATATATCTGTCCCTGCAAACTATTGGGAGATTTCTGAAAAGAATATTCCACACGAAATGTTGCAGCATGATTCATCGTACGGCCCTCTGCATTATTTCCCTCAAGAAATTTGTGTGTATGAATAATGGCGGCCGGTATAAACTCTACCCCTATCCTATGTATTGTACGTTCACATTTATCTTGAGTGATTGTGTCTTGTTCCTCTTCCGCAAGTATACTTTGTGAAAAGGATAAACATAGTAACAATATCAATAAAACGTTTTTCATCAATAACTCTCAATAAATGTACATATAATATATTCGCAAATATATGCAAAAAATGTGAACGAAACAAATATCTACATGAAAAAAATAGATTTTTCTCTTATATCAAACAATTCTCACATTGGAAATGGCTATATTCTTGTCTTGTTTTCAACTGGATTGGCATATATACCAAGAAAGATATCTTTTAAGATATCCGGCTCACTTATATCAAATTTATCCAACTTTTCCATATAATGGAGAAAATCTTTTTTCTGACTTTCAGTATATTTGTCCTGATAAATATTCTGTCCGTATCTCAGATCATGTGCAATATAGTTATTCGGAGATAACTTATATGCATCAATGATTCGTTTATCAAGCAATGTCGCTACCTTCTTATTATATTCATTATTGGTACAGTCATTATACTTAATCAAATTTTCCTTGGTAATCTGATTACAAAATGTGATATTAACTTTCCCTTTCGGTTGTAGCAGACCTGTTATAACGCTATTGAGATCTTCTCCGGGTTTCTTAACATACTTCTCAAAACGAGACTCGTAAAGTTCCAGACTTTTTAATATATCGCAAGGTTCCCATTCGTATGATATGCTTACTGGTATGATATGCAGTTCTGATAATGCCTGTATTTTATCGGAAGCTTTACTAAGACAAAACATTTTTATTATGCCCTGATCCGTTTCATCATTTCCGTCTTTTGTTCTTCCGTTCCGTTGAGCTATCCATACGGATTGATTCTTTTCCGTCAACACATAACGAATATAATCTGATAAATGTTTTGAACTCATGTAGAAGTCTTTCATGTTACCGCCTCTTTCCACACGAAACATTTTATTGGATTTACCGATATCTACGACAAGCGGACTGCTCATAAGATTAGCACCGAAAGTGATCTCTGTCGTCTCATGACCATTTTTGTATAATAGATACTGCAACAGACAAGAGTCGAGCATAATGTCCCGATGATTTGAAACAAACAAATACTTCTTCTGCGGGTCCAGTTGATCAATTCCTTCATAAGTAAATCCAGTGGTACTGCGTGACAGAACCTGTTCATTGACACACCGCATCACTTCAAGTTGAAAATCTTTTATCGTTTTAAAACTAAGAATCAATTCTTTTATTTCCTCAACATTCTTACTTGGATATACATAAGATACCATAAGAGGGAAAATATCGCTATTTACGATACGTTGCATCGCATCGGGTATCTCATTGTCGTAATATGGACGTATATCATCAAAATCTTCGTTTCTCATCATTTTCTTATATTTATATCTTTTAGCCATTTAATAAATTCAGACATCCATTGGCGCGATTCGTCTGTACCTAAATAGGTATCTGCACCAAAGCCATGACCACCTGTTCTATATTGTATATATTTATGCGGTATATGATGTGCTGTCAATGCCGAATCAAGCAGTACGGAATTCTGATATTTCACTGTGGGGTCGTCAATACAATTACACAAAAATACAGGCGGACAATCATCCGGTACATGTTTCTCCAATGATAAGGAATCCTGCATACGGTGATTAAACTGCCTCCACTCCCCTAGCAGTCCACGACGTGAACGTTTATGGACATATCTGCTATCGGATAGTGTGACTACAGGATAAATCGGAGCGACGAAATCAGGTCGCAGCAATTTTGGGGAAAGAACATTCAATTGTCCTGTATAGTCGGTTTTATACAATTCGGCGGCAAGCATCGCCAGATGACCTCCTGCAGAAAAACCCATAACACCTAATTTCATGTCGTTCCCACCAAGTTCAGAAGCTTTATTTCGTATTACCTGTATCGCACGTTGCACATCTTGTATTACATCCGGATACTGGAGGCAGGGCACAATGGCACGATAATGAGTGAGGAAACCTATCGTTCCAGGTGTTCGGTAATCAAGCAAAAAGGCTGCAATACCATTATTCATTAACCATTCAGCGACCTTCGTTCCTTCCGCCTTATTACCATTCCAAAAATAACTACCCCCGGCACATACAATAATAGCTACAGAAGGTTTTCCTTCTTTCGGTATATACGCTTTAAGGGTTACACTATTAGATTTTATTCCTTTCCATATATTCATAGTCGTCTGGGCCTGTATATATTGTATACTGGAAAAAAGGAATAATATGATACCTAATAATATCCTCATTGTTTTACGATAATATTCTCATCACTTTATCTTTTGAGAGCTGATGATATTTATGTTGCATATCAGCATTAAAGTCTACCACGAAATACTCTTCATCATAAAAAGACAGTTTGGAATTGGTATTAGGGTTACATTCCAAATATATGATATCATCTATATTCAAATTTTTAGCTGAACATATCTGGTCTGCAAGTGATTTTCCTGCATAAGTAACTGATGACCCGGGATTTTCCTGATACAGTTCCGTTACGATCACGTATGTTTTGCCTTCAACGATTCTTATCTTCAGTCCACAACAGGAAGGCATATCCCATTGTCCTTTAAAATTGAATATCTCATCATAATACGATTGTGGTACTTTCATATCTCTTTAATTCTTTATATTTCTAACAACATCTTTGCCGAATGATTTATTGATCAATTTGCGATTACGGGGGCGATAAGTTCCTTCTTCCATTTCTCGCAATGCCACATTGCAGAACAAGTTGAACATCTTTTGTTCTTGACTTTCATCCGCATAGAAACTCTTCCATGCATAATCATACAATTCCTGAAGACGTTGGGCAGACATATTCTTCGGTTCAAAAACCACCTGACCGGCATTATAATGATTCCAGTCGAAATCGAAAATACGGTTTTGACGGAGCAAGTCATCATAAACTTTGGTGTGTGGGAAAGGTGTAAGTACAGTAAATTCTGCCAGATCCAAATTAATCTCGCCCAAGAAATCTATTAGGCGTTTAACATCATCTTCTGTCTGATTGTCCAATCCTAATAATATGGTACCCTCTACTCCTATTCCGTGATCATGATAACGTTTGACTCTTTCCTTGATATAATCGGACGTGTCGTATACCGCCTGATACACATACCATGCGCCAGCTTTATAGGCGAGATCCAGCACTTCATCATCATCTTCAATGGTATGACTGATCCATTTTTTCTTCAATGGTGCAATGGCTCGAAACAATTCTTTTTCCCATTCCTTGTTTTGTGCTAATGAATTGTCTACAATAAAAAGACGGTTATTTTCTATCGTTGCCATATCTTCCACTACCTTGTCAAAAGGGCGTGGACGGAAGCATCTACCTCCCAAATATGAAACAGCGCAAGGGTAACAACTGAAACGACATCCACGACTGGCATGAAAAAGGTCTACCATCTGCACCCCTTTATGATTGTATAGTTCACGTTTATATAAATCCCTGCGGCATGGTCCCACAAGTTCTATAGGCGGTAATTGGCCCATGAAATTATAAATCTTCTTCAATTTGCCATCCACGAAATCCTGCATGACTGCTTCCATACGTCCTTCACTTTCACCGAGAAAGACAGAGTCTATATAATTCACCATCTCTTCAGCATGCAGCATTGTCGAAATACCACCGGCCATTACCATTTTTCCGCGCTTGTGATACTCATCGGCTATCTCCCACCCGCGCTTTACCTGTGTACTTAGCATCATAGAAAGTGCCACAACATCACATTCTTCTTCAAAATCTATACCTTCGACATTTTCATCAGTAAATGATACTTCCACATTGTCGGGTAAAGTGGCAGCAAAAGCGACAGGTCCGTGAGGTGGAAGATTGAAAGTAGTCTGACCTGACAGTTTCTTCCACTTCGGATATATAAGTTTCATTCTAATCTTTTCCATCTGTGCTGTTATATAAGTTTATTTTATTAATCAATTTATTATTTCCTATGATAGCCTCAACAGTATTTATCGCTGTAAGAGGTACACCACAAAAACCGTGCAGATTTATATTCTGACCTGTGAGATAAAGATTTCTCACCTTTGTATATACAGGTATCTGAGATGCTACGATATTACGGCAATCTTTCATCACTCCATACAGGGCTCCTTCTTTTTCATTATAGTAATCGCGTATAGTCAAAGGACTTGAAGAGTATACCGTATCTATCGTATACTTAAAGCCCGGATGCAAACGTTCCAGTTTATTAATAATCATATCCGAACACGATAGTTTCCATTTTTCGTATTCTTTTCCACGGTGGCCGACTGTCGTATTTTCCCACTGGCGCACGGTCTCATAATTCATGATACAATTCACTATCATCTTCGTAGCATACCGGCCCTGTTCCACATCGTTTGGTGTCATATACATAAAACCTCTAGGCCAGTTGGATGCATCATATTCACCATGGTCCCACACCATACCATAATCATCCTGAAAGTAGCATGTATGATTAATATATGGGAACATGTTCTCTTTGAAAATGATATAAAGGGTGAAAGCAGAATAGGTATTCTGTATACCGTTTATTCTATCGCGATAAGATTTGGGGAAAGCACTATTATCTGTGATTCTCAACAGTGAACATGGATGAATTGCTGATATATAAAAATCGCCATGATATCTATTTCCTTTTGTAGTCTCCACGCTATCAATCATGTGGTCGGTGACATGAATATGACTAATACCTTCACCCGCATATATATTTCCTCCTTTTTCGGTAATGATGTCAGCGAGTGCATCTGCAAGTTGCTGACTGCCACCCACGAAACGACTGGGGCCGTTAATATACAACACATTGATAAGTGCGTGGACGTAAGCAGGTGTATGACCTTTGACACCTCCATACATAGGATTCATATATGCAAGAAGGTCTCTTAACTTCGGATTCTTTACGTAATGGGCGATAAATTCATCCGCAGGCCACAAGAACTGTTCTGAATGGGAAAAAAGAGAATCTTTACCTTCTCTTAAATAAAAGAAATCAACTTCTTCTGTCAAATCATACAGAGCTGTAACATAAGCCTTGATATTATCTTTTTCATCCGGGAATTCACTGATGAGATATTCAGTAAAAGCATCACGTCCTTCAGGTATACGATAAGTCTTTCCGTCGGACAAATATGTGATACTGTCAATACAGTCATGATCTACATCACTAACTCTAATTTTATCCATTACCTCTAGGTATCTGCATATTTTGTATATTGAACCACCTTCACGCAGACCGCCCAGAATATGCATTCCTGTTTCAAAACTAAATCCTTTTCGCGAAAAGGTCTGTAGTCCTCCGCCTATCGTATCGTTTTTTTCAAATACAGATACTGCAAAGCCTTCTTTTGCGAGAAGTGCCCCTGTAAAGAGACCACCAAGTCCTCCGCCTATCACTATTACACTTCTACTCATCTGTTTGCCTCCCGTATTTGATTAAAGATAAGTTCTGAAGTCAATAGTTCCGAACATGTCACTATTGTACCGACCAAAACGCCAAGTATTCCATGGGAATTAATATTCTGACCGGTCAACAACAGATTAGGTATTTTTGTACGATGATGAATACGACAAGATAATCCTAGAGAGATATCCTTTGCGACACCATACATTGAACCGCCTTCAGTACCTGTGTAGTCTAAATAGGTGAGCGGAGTGGAAGTATAATATTCTGCAATGTTATTCCTTAATCCCGGAAAATCCTGTTCAACACGATTGAGCAGTATTTCCGCCTTATTCTTTTTAAACTCTTTATAATCATCTCCACGGTTTTCGATATGTGTTCCCTGCCATTTAGAAACTTCGTTGAAGTTCATATAAGACAGAATGACTCCACTCGATGCAAATTTTTGGTTATCTTCTTTGCATAAATGCATATACAGATATCCCTTGGGCCATGTACCAGAATCATATTTCTCACAGTTCCACGGTGATGACTGATTATACCCATAGAAATTACTATTCATATAAGGAACTACATTATCCTTGAACCTCAGATAGACGGAAAAGCCTCCGGTAGTATTCGGGAGTGATTCCACCCGATGACGATAAGCGGGTCGCAGAAGAGGGGATTCAACCATCTCTAACGTACGTATAGGATGTGTATCAGAAATAACGATGTCAGCTGGATAGAAATCTCCTTTTACTGTCGTCACACCCGTAGCTTGTCTCTCATTACATTCGATACGAGCCACTTTCTGATGTGTCAAGACCTTACCTCCGAACCGTTCAATAGAATGGACTAGAGACATAGCAATATTATCACTGCCTCCCACTATTCTGAATGCACTCTGGTTATAAAAATCCATGATGAATGCATGAGTTGAGAAAGGGGTTTTGTCTCTTTCTGCCGCATAGAGAGGCAGATTTCCAACTAGAACGCCACGTAACACTTCATCATTGATAATCTCTTCTATCACACTATTAATACTTCTTAGCTGATATTCAGTACTTAACGGAGTATCGTTGTCTGCACTATTCATCGTATGCAGAGAAGAAGCATTTGCAACATTTTCAACGAGCGAAAAATACCGGTACAAATTATCCTTTTCTTTAGGGAAATAGGATGCCATCTGGTTAATAAACTGTTCTTTGCCGTTCGCGAACCTAAACTGTTCGCCTTTTAAGGATATGATATCATATCCATTTCTATCAAGCCTACTCAGTTTTACGTCCTTATCAATCTCCAGATAATGCAGTAAACGGGCAAGAGTCTGTCCTTTATCCGCACTGCCGATAAAATGCATTCCCGTCTCAAACTTCACCTGATTGCGGGAAAAGCACTGAAGGCATCCTCCCACTTGCATATTCTGTTCGAGTATAGTAACATCATATCCGTTCTTCGAAAGAATGAATCCGCAAGACAGACCACCTAGTCCACTTCCTATTATAATACATTTCTTACTCATCATGATGTCCTTTATAACGTTATACATTTGTCATATCGGGGCAGGCTACCTTCTTCAGCATCTTTTATTACATGAAGATTTGCAGGAAGATGGGCCATGGCAGATAGCAAGTCATAACTGTCTGTCTCATTCACAAAGGCATACACTTGTGTATTCTTGTGTACCAATGCGAAAAGGTATGCCATTTCCCCGTTACCGCAGTTTCTCACCCACACGACATGATGTCCTTTGTATTCATTAGCATCGATGACAGATGCGAAATCATTATTGTTACGAAGGACCTTTCTGCAGCGATGCTCTATATCATATCCCTTGTATATATACTGATATTTTAATAATGGAACATAATAATGGCTATTTTCCAACTTGTCGCATAGTTCATCATAGTGTGACTTGTAGTATTTATGTATGGCAGATGTTCGTTGGCGGGCATTATCACCATACGTATAATCATCCACCTTTATACGTTTGCATACTTCAACATCAATATTTCCTTCCCTCAGCATAAAGTCCTTCTTTGGTAATACATGTCCCACACCATGGATGAAGATAGGGAGTATGTCAGCCTTGAGAAATTCTGCCAGATAAAAAGCACCTTTATGGAAACGCAGAATTGAACAATCTTCAGATCGTGTTCCTTCAGGGAATACCGCTATCGAATATCCCCGATTATATAACGACAAGATACGTTCTTTATTATTCTCAATGCCGTCTGACACAGGATAGAACTCTGCATATTTTATGACCATACCATAGAATGGATTATTCCATACCCAATCGTTTGTAAGGAAGACCATTTTGGGTGTAAGCATCATAAGACACATCAGATCGAGATGCGACTGATGATTGCATATAATGACAGCCGGTTTGTCGAATGATTCGACAACTGCATTATCGAGCGTAAACTTCACGCCAGGAACACGGTGAATGACAAAGTCGGACATTCTCTGTATTAGTCTGTGATAACGCAACTTCTTTTTTTCAGTTGTCTTGCCTATATGAAAATAGAGCCATGTGTATGGCAACATGAAGAGATACATCATGAAAATAAAAAAGAGCAAAGCAAAAAGAGAATACCCGATTCTTTTAAGTGTTATTGGCACTTGTCTGAAATTTCCATGATTTGTGGTTACCCATTTGAATACGATTGGGGGTATGTAATATGCCATCAGCACCACTGTGAACATACCGATAATCGTTACTTCAGCCAGTGAACGTAATGCTGGATGACGGGCTAATATCAATGTGCCTATACCGATAAACATAATCAATGCAGAAAGGGCCACACTACTTTTATATGCTTCAAGTCGGGGACGGCGATATGCATATTCCGCCATAAGACCTTCGGTGATGAATATCGTATAATCGTCACCTTGTCCGAAAATGAAAGTAGCAAGTATTATATTTACTATATTAAACTTTATCCCGCACATATCCATAATGCCAAGAATCCATATCCAACTCACGGCTAAAGGCAGGAAAGACATCAGACTCAGTTCTATTCTTCCAAATGACAACCAGAGAAAAAAGAAAACGACAAATCCACATACGAATCCTATATAGTTGAAACTATCCGATAGTACATTGACCAACTGATTGCCGATATCCTTCACGCTGAATGCGAATATATCAGCGGAATCTGTTCTGTTTATTCTGTTTTTAAATATATCTTCTTCGTGATTCGGGATATGAACATAATTGACAACCATCACGGCATTTTTATTCTTCAATATATAACTGCCTTCCAAGTTCTGATATATGGGTTGAAAATATTCAATCGGCTGAACTTCGTGTTTACTGTTTATAGCATCTAAAAACGGTTTAAAAGCATCTGGCGCGAAGCCCTGTTTCTCTGATTCCGTTTTGAGTCTGGCTGTCAACATACCTGCACGACTAGCCCAGAAAGAATGCCATTTTTCCAATACCTTCTTCTGTCTGTCTGCTGTAGGCAAGTAATTATCCACTCCACTTACCTTTGTATTCTGCAATTGACAGATCGTATCCTGAATCTTTTCATTGTTAGTCAGCGCACCGGTTAGACTGTGTCCTTCTGATACAACATATACTTGAGAACTGTTTTGGTCATCGGTGGCAGATGCCATCAGTTCCATATCCCGGCGCTGCTGGTCTGTCATATAATTAATATGCTGCAAGTTAGAATCAAAGGAAGTATGAACACTAAACCATCCCAGCACAATCGTGACGACTGTTATTATCAAGATAAAAATACGACTATGTCGTCTGGTATTCAAATTAATGACATCAATATTCAAATTCAGATGACGGTGTTCAATCTTATGCTTCTTAGCATATAACGGCAAGAATACCAACACGAACAGGATTGTTCCTATCAGCATCAGAGAACCGAACAGTCCTAAATCGCGCATGGCCGCGGCATCCAACCATATCAGACATAAGAATGCACTGACAGTAGTGATATTACCTATCAACAGTGGAGGGACCATCTCACGAAGAGCCTCCCGTTTATCTTTCTCTTCATTTAAGTGATCTAAATAATGCAGTGGATAATTGACAGATATACCGATAATCACAGAACCTATTCCCAGAACAATGATCGATATATTATCTGAGAATAATGCCATACCCGATAAGGCAAACAACCATCCGAATATAATCGAGATACCAATCCATAACAGGTCGGACAGTCGGCGATAATGCAACAACAGTAGGACAAGAATAAGTACAACAGCTATTGAAACCGCCAATATACTGTCTTTCTTAATTTGACTGGCATTGCTTACAGCTATCAGAGGGGCGCCTATTGCAGATATATGGACAGACGGATATTCTTTTTCTGTCTTGGATATGATGCCATTAATCAAATCATTGAGCATGGCGTTTTTCTTAGATTCATTAACACCATAAGGTGTCGAAAGAATGACAAGTCCGCGCTTTCCGTCTTTTGTGAAAATACAACCATCGATGATATTAAACTGATTACTCATCTGGAATGACTGGAGTCGTGACAGTACTGGCGAGAAAAGATGTAAAGGGTCATAACGCATACTTTCCAAACTGTTACTGGCAGTAGGCAACATCAACATCTGTTTATCTTCTACCAAACTTTTAGTTATGGATTGAGGACTATTAAGAATTGAATCTACACGCTCGTAATCTTTGTCTGTCATAAAATATGGATAATTGGCATATACAAATGCGAGCATATCCATCATTTTAGATTCATCTACATGTACTTGCAGATTTCTGACCATCCTACTGCTGTCGGTCTTGCTACAAATATTTGCGAATCTGTCCATCACTTCTTCCAACGTATCAGATGGTACGACACGTGTGGTGTCTGCTGACGAGAATATGACAATAATCTTGTCTTGGTTAGTTATTTGCTTATATACCTCAGCATACTTTTCATTCTGCTTGTTCTGTGGCAGAAATTTGGATATATCTTCTTCATAGTTGATATTGAATGATACAAATATACATAAAGCCACAAATACGAGAAGGAAAATGGCAGTAATTCGCTTTTTCCCCGATAAATAATCATATATCTTCACAAACAGATCGGTCATCGTCTCCTCCTCATTTTTTTAAATAACAATAGTGGATATCCGTAGACGACCGCGCCGAAACACAAAAGTGTATTGAGCAGACTAATCCTACCAAAGTCGGCAAAAGGACGAAAATGACTCACACGTTCTTCTACCGGAGGATAATACACGCGCACAGATACAGGTACGATTTTCAGTCCCTTCCAAGCACTGAACACCAAAAGTTCAAGTTCCGACTCATACCGCGACGTTATCAGACCAATATGGGGAAGACGACTGAGCGGATAAAGACGATAACCACTTTGTGTGTCACCCAGTGAGATACCTGTCTGAATACGGAACCAGAAATTGGAAAATTTATTGGCAAAAGTGCTTCCGGCAGGCATATTGTCTTCACGAAGGTTGCGACATCCTACGATAAGTGCATCTCTGTTGTCGGTAAACGCATTGATTAGTACCGGTATGTCTTCGGGAAAATGCTGTCCATCGGCATCTATCGTCAAAGCATATTCGAATCCTTGTTTAATGGCCCTTTTGAAACCCTTGACCAAGGCAGTACCCTTTCCTTTATTATCCTTATAGGAGACAACATCCACAACAAATGGTAAAGACTTTAGCTGTTGATTTGTTGTATCCGTACTACCGTCAACAACAACGATGATGTTTTCTGTCTGGTGATTTATTCGGGTGAGAACGTCAACGATAGTACTGGCGTTATTGTAGGTAGGCACAATAACACAAATACGATTATCATTCATTATTTTACGTATCCCATCCATTGTCTATTATCTATATACTAATGAAAATTTAGTAAATACAGTTTCTTCACTCCTTACGATTCCTTTTGCATGATATGATTCATCTGTCTGATTCATCGTCAGTTGTATATCCATCAATTTATTACCCAGAGGACTGATTGTGGAGATAAACTTTAAATTTGAGATTCTCAGTAAAGTCAACTGTCTATTCAGTCGTTGTTCTAAGACCTCGGTTATCATCTTAATAATACATACCCCCGGTGTTATGGGATTACCAGGAAAATGCGCCTTGTAAATATAATGTTCAGGGTTCAATTCTATCTGATAATCTATCATATCAGTCTCTTCAGACGAATTGACGATACGGTACATACTATTCTGCAACTTCATCTTTTTGATCGTTTATTTTAAAATTGTACGTTATGTTATATCTCGTGTTCTTGAGAACAATCGTACCATCAGTATCAACAGACAACGACCGATGTTCCTGTTCTTTTCCCTCCATGTCTTTTGTGGAAGAAAATAATATACCGAGATCACTTGTGATTACCTTACGGATATACCATTTATCGATAAAATCGGATACATCCACCAATTCAACCTTTGACCTATCTGATGAGACGGTAAAATCCATCAGTTTTATACCGAACTCATTGACGACAGTTCCTTTAGAACCGGTACTATCTGTTTTCATAATACAGATGCCACTGATACCGGCTTTACCAAATTCTATATCCACATCATACTTAACCTTGGTATCCTTTGGTAAGGGTACCACATATATTGAATCCTGGGCGTACATGCCGGCAGCAAACAACACGAAAAGACTAATTAGCACTAAAGACCTTCTCATTAATACCGGTATTCGTTTTAACTCCATGAAGCAATATGACTGTAGAATCACCATTTTTCTCTAACATTTCAACTTTCGAGACCATCGAACGACTGCTGTCAAAATAAAGATGAATAGACTTGAACATCTTTTTCATATCACTGCGCTTCGGCGTAAGGAAAGCGACCCACTCATCACCATTGACATACATTTTGACAGTAAAATCGCCATTGTCTGTTAAACTGCGTCCCGTAACACTATTCATCATGATACGGGCTATACTTTGGAAAAGACGGCTGCTCTTTATATCAATCGTATTCGTCTTACGGGCAGACTTGATATACACCTTGTTGTTGTTCAGAATAAAAATATACTTATAAGGTGATGTGTACTCCCAACGAAGTCGAGAATGATTATCGTAATACATCACGCCACGTGAAACCATCTTATCATTAAGAAATGACATTTTCTTCGTCTGCACGAATGAACATTGTATTGTTCTGATCGCCGTTGCTGTAGTGTTTATCTTGTTCACCATCGACTTCTGTTGTGCAGAAGATACTTCACGCATCGATTGTGCATGAATTGCGACGACCATCATACTAAAGAACACAAATAAAATAATTTTTTTCATCATCCATTTATTTAGCTATTAAGAAACAACCACCCATAATCAGTAATACGCCGAGCCATCTGGTAACAGGCACTTGTTCGTGAAAAACGAATATTGCTGCAAACATACCGAACACATAACTCAGCGAAATCATAGGATATGCCATACTGAACGGGAATGTTTTAATGATATACATCCACAACATTGTAGCCAGGGCATAACATATACCACAACCCAGAAACCACCAGTTGGTCAATTGGCGTGTAAAGAAATTCAGACTCCATGAGAAGACACCCATCTGAGTCATGGCAAACTTCAGTAAGACTTGTCCACCAGCAAGCAAAAGACATTGCACGATAGAAATCAACAGTAATCTCATAAGCAACGTTTTAATAATATTAACGATATATTTCTCATATCCGAATGATTCACTACCAAGAGATTCCTTATCTCTGTCTCTCCACCCATATCGTATCTCATAAATTTTGGTACGAAACCTCTATTTAAACAATTTGCGGAAACGTATACACCAAGACTTGATGCTGCATAACATTCCCCAAAGATATGTTTGTAATGCAAAACGGCGGAATCACGATACCAGTCCATCACTGTCTCATAGACAGCATCGTTGTCGGATGTTCCGTTCACGCCACACATCATGGCATCCGGAACATTTATGCCAGCTTCAACCAGTAAGTTGTCAATTGATTGATGCAGCAACTCTTTTTCTTCTGTATAAAGCATCTTCATTCCTGCTATCTCACAAAGATTAGTCTTCGTATCCACGTCACTTATCATCATGGCTACCGACGCCTCTCCGCAAACAGTCTCTCCTTTTCGCCCAACATAACCGGTCCGTTTCAGTATATCAAAATAAGAAGGTGTCATCTCATCATTTCCACAAACCAGAGCATTATTAATATCACCAAGTCTTATTTGTGTTATGGCATCCAGTAATGCAGAATCGAATGACACACTCTTATGCGAATAAGTGGTATTATATCCGTTACATTTTATATGGATACTGATGAGAGAACCGATTGTATTGTGAGTTGACTGCATAAAGTATGTCGGTTTAAGCATCTCCTCGCCATCCCGGCACAATTGATCCAGAAAATGCTCCGTATTCTCGATACATCCCAGTCCGGTACCGGTAATCACAGCATCCGGTTTGTCGATTCCGGCATCCGCCATCGATTTTGTTGCCGTAACAAGAGCGCGTTTCAGAACTTTACCCATCCTGCGCGATTGCATCGGGTCCAGATATTCCTTAAAATTCGGGTCTATAGAACGAGTGTACGGTTCGTTATAGACGACAGGACTGTCCAACCATTCTTCCGTCAATGGTTTCTGTATAGAAATCTGTGCGGCCGTTTGTATATATATTCTTCGATTGCTCATCATTCAATATATTTGGATAATACGATAGCTGAATCATTTCCTCCAAAACCGAAAGCATTACACATCACATGTTTTACCTCACCATTGGGTTTGCTGTCAACAACAGGGATAATACCACCATCCATCGGATTCTTCCAATTAAGATTAACCGGCAAAAACTGATGATTCATAGTTAACAGACAGATTGTGGCTTCGATAGAACCTGATGCGCTGGTCGTATGTCCCGTAAATGATTTTGTGGATGATACAGCCGGAACATGATCTCCAAACAATCTCATCAATGCATGCGATTCACTTTCGTCATTATTAGGTGTTCCTGTACCATGAGCATTTACATATTGGATATCCCATGGATTCAATCCGGCCATGGCTAGAGCTTTCTTCATCGCTATATAAGCTCCGTCACCATCTGGAGAAGATGCCGTCTGGTGATATGCGTCACAAGCATTTCCATAACCGGATAACTCACCTAGAATTTTTGCATTTCTTTTCCGTGCCGAGGTTTCAGATTCCAAGACCAAGTATGACGCTCCTTCACCAAGATTCAGTCCGTTTCGTGTTCTATCGAATGGACGACATTGTTCATGATCAAGAATCATCAGTGAATTAAAGCCGTTAAGGTGAAACTTCGTTATACATTCACTACCACCAGCCACCACAATCTCAGTCTGTCCACTCCTTATCAGGTTTGCGCCTAATATGATAGCATTGGCAGCCGATGAACAAGCCGTGGATATGGATGTCACAAAATCGAATATGCCGAAATGATTGGCTATCATTTCAGTACAAGCCCCACAGTCATGAGTTTTTATATATTCATTTTTACTGTCATTGTCAATAAAATCCAGATAATATTGTTCACTCTTGTCCATACCGCCTACCGTTGTACCTGAAACAAAAGACACATTGCGTTTTTTTGCATCAAGTAATTGTGCTTCGTCAAGAGCTTCCTTTAATGCCAATGTTCCCATAAGGAATGTTCTGGTTGTTGCCACACCGCTTTTTATACCGAGCATCCTTTCCATTTCCGCATCAGAAAGTTTTACCTCCCCGACAGGAAATTCAGTATGTTCCGTCTTTAGGTATTTCAGTTTACCAATACCAGTACGTCCGTTTATAAGTGCATCAAGAGTCTCCGCCTTATTCAATCCTATAGCGGATACGACTCCGGCACCAGTTATCAAGATTCTTTCAGACATAGTATGTTTGTTACTTCTTTCTGTTCTTTGATATATATTCAGCCATGGTATTGACCGACTTGAATATTTCTTTGCCTGCAGAAGGGTCTTTAATCTTGATTCCGTAATTCTTCTCCATCAGGACGATGAGTTCCAGTGCATCAATAGAGTCCAGACCTAATCCTTCTCCGAACAGAGGCGCATCATTATCAATATCTTCCGGTTTGACATCTTCAAGATTCAAGACTTCAATAATCTGTTTTTTAAGTTCTACAATTAACTCTTCCATTCTATCTATTATTATATTGTTTATTTATATTTTCTATATTAAATTCGCTGTTTCCGTCTTCACCGACGATAAACATACATACATCAAATGTATCTTTTTCATCACATTCCAACCAACCGCACATGACGGATGTGGTGTCGGCGTCACAAAATGCCGTATCTACAGTCTGCCAGATGATACGTGCATCAAACTTATCCAGTACATAAAATGAAGTTTCACCATAGTATTTATTACGTATGGCGATTTCACCGGCTACTATATTGGGCAATGTATATACAAATAATGAAGGACTTGGATAATAATTGTCCAAACTGTCGATTGTTTTCTGGTAACGTCTGTCATTATCTATGGAACTGCTACTGTTGAACAACATAATCGCACGGTGCTCGCTGTCATGCAGTCTGTCTTTCTCATTTTGCAATAATAATTCAGATGCGATAAATCCCAAACGGCTCAGGTCGTCCATTTTAAAGAATTTAGGATAATCGTTTATCTTTTTACGATACACTTCCACCAACATTTCCGCACCGGTACTTTCAGTGGTAATAATATGTCCATTCAGTAATATCTGTTCTGGATGGATCCTCACATATTGGCTTATCTTCATATCGAGCCTCCTTTCTTGAACAGCATGGCCGCATTACATCCTCCAAAACCGGATATCAGTTTAATAAAATACTTCTTGTCTGATTGTCTGTTGTAATTTGTAATATTCAACGGACAACTGACACCTGAGTTTTCATACCCACGTGTCGCCAATATCGTATGATCATCTAAAGACGCCATTGACAGAATCGTTTCCAATATACCGGCAGCACCCATGGTATGACCATAAAATCCTTTCAATGTATTGACAGGAACATTCTGCAGCCCTGCGCGTGTTATTGCGACCGACTCCATTTCATCATTGTATAACGTGGATGTTCCGTGTACGTTAATGAGCGCCAGTTGGTCTATATCTTCATGACTGATCACATACTTCAATGTTCTATAACTTCCTTCACCCTTTTTCGACGGACAGGAAATATGAGTCGCGTCATTACGTATCGCTCCTCGCACTGCCATCCAATATCCATCTGCCGAATCCGTACGCTTATATATAATCGTCGCAGCCGCTTCGCCAAGATTCAGTCCATTCCGATCTTCATCAAATGGTTTGCATTCCGCTGTCGACAAAGCCTTGAATGACTGGAAACCGGAAATAATAAAGCGTGACTGCACATCTGCACCTACTACGATCGCATAATCGTAAAAACCTCTTTCTAGAGTCCGCATGGCTGTAATCTGTGCACATAAACCGGATATGCAGGCATTAGATACTACGATCGGCTCGTTCGTATTACCAAAAAACTCAGCTATCCTCTTCGCTGCCTTACCAAGATAAATCCGGTCGGGAGGATACTTGGCACTTCTGCTATCAAGTAATTCCACATTACCTTTAGTCGTGGAAATGACAAACAATACTCTATCCGACTTTACGTCAATATCAGTCCCTTTAAGGGCTTACGTCAATATCAGTCCCTTTAAGGGCTTTGTATATCGAGAGTATAATTATCTTTTCGAAACGTGTGTATTCGTCCTTTAAAGTGAGATGATCCAAAATCTCAGACAATTTTTGATGATCAAAAAGAGATGCGGTAAACGGTTCGGGGATGTCCATCACATGGTCATAGTAGTGCAATGCAGACATTCCTTGCTTTACTGCCGAATAATTATCGGCAGTAGTATAACCTAATGGTGAAACAATATTATCCGCAATCCTGACTATCATCTTACGCCCCACTTTCTTTTCCATTCTTCATAGAATTCAGGATTTGTCCACATCAACTGATAATCTTTATCGAGAAAGACCTGCACTGAACGGCCTGTCGCCAACAGTTCATTATCCTTGGTATCATGTATCTCATAATCAAATATAATCTTGGCTGCTTCCGTTGGACGATAAAAGATATCCACACGAGGGTGCATTCCATACACAATCGGTTTTTTATAATGAAACGACAAATCCACTAATGGTGCATAGAAACCGCTATCGAATATCAACAGATATCCCAAATCGTATTTTTTGCCAAATGCCTCTCGGGCATCTTCAAAATACAACGGATACGATCCATGCCATACGAAATCCATGGAATCAACCTCACTGAAGCGTATCTCCAAATTCTTTGATGCAGTCAATAGTTTCTCATCCATACCACTTATTCTAATTTACAGAATCGATATCACTCAGGGCTATCTTCATTTCACCGGTTACGATTTCTTCTTCGCCTATCTTTATACTGGCAGTAACGAGTGTGAGGCGCATTATTTCTTCTACGACACTTATCGTCGTCGTCAATGTCTCACCCAAAAGGGCAGTGCGGTTTATCTGCATATTCTTTATAGAACCGATAAAGCCCAGTTTGACACTGTCCTTATTGACATACAGATTGACATATCCCATCCTTGCCGCACAAGTCTGCGCTATGTTTTCCACCAACGCACTAGCATCCAACTGACCATTTTCCAGAAATATATTATCTTCCCTGACCGTAAAATTTGTCACTGTATCCTTACGGTCGAAGTGTATCAATCTGTCAATCATTATAAATGGCGGACGCTGTGGTATCAGTTCCTGTATGTCTATTGTCTCAAATTCATTTTTTTCCATCAGTTCCAGAATTCATAATAGTTAAACCATTGTTCAGGATATATGCGTATGATTTCCTCAACAGTACTGGCAAATTTTTGTGCCAGTTTTTTCACCCTTTCCTTCTTGTCGGCACAAGGTTCATCAACGATCAGTTGACGGATATGTATGTTATACCTCATCGTTGACGTTTTCATGACGAAAATAGCGATAGCAGGCACATTCCGTTGTACAGCCAAGACAAAAGGTCCCAGAGGGAATTTCGCTTTTGAACCAAAGAAATCACATTCTACATAACGGGGTGACCCAAAGATTCTGTCACCAGGAATACTAACTACTTCCCCTTCCTCTAAAGCATTGTTGATCTTAAAGATATGCGACATATCATCAGAGACTGGTATCATACTTATGTTATTGCCTGTGAGAAACTTATTACGGTTTTTCATTACCATCTCGGCCTCACCGGAAAAAACGACCGCATTAAATCGTTTCTCTTTTGCCTTCAAGGTATAACCAGCCAGTTCATAATTACCAATATGTGAACTTACGATCAACATTCCGCCACTACTCTTTACTTTTTCTTGAAACGCATCATAGTTTTCTATGCTGAAATCAAACTTTTTACCTGCATAGAATGCAAAACGGTCCAATATAATCTGTCCGAATCTGAAATGATTCTTATACACATAAAGGAACGATTTGATTGGAGAAAATCCGAATCTTTTTCTGAAGAAATGATACATGGATATATAACCACGATGGGCAAATAACATATAAAAGGGTATGACCAAAATAGCCATACCACAATATACGAAACGGAGGTTCAGATACTTAAAACTCTGGATAAGAGCTTTATGCATCCACTGCGTACCTTCTGTTTTACCCTTCCATTGGCTATCTTCCATTATTTTGCTTCTGGTTATTTGTTTCCTACCTTACTTTCTATGTAGTCGCAAAACTGGTTCAGTGTCTTCACCTCTGCCATTTCTTCCGGTTTGATTTTGAATCCGAATTTTTTCTCAACGATAACAACGATATCAACAAAATCCAAACTGTCTATACCCAGGTCGTCTTTTAATTTAGCCTCTTCAGAGATTTTATCTTCGTCGATTTCCAAATCATCAATTAGAAATTCTCTTACTTTCTCTTCTATTTCTTTTCTTTCCATTATTTATTTGATATTTGATTTTTTACAAACTATGATACTATGTCCCTGCCCCAGATTGTCATGTATTGTTTCCACTTCCATTCCGGCCTTATTGATAATTCTGATCATATCATCCGAATTATACATCTTACTATTACCGTTGGCTATGGCGGTAAAGTACAGACTGATCTGTGTAAGACAGAATGCCGCAGGTTCATATTTCTGACGGTCCCATAACGTCTCCATGATATAAAGGCGGTTATTGTCGTCCATGATCTTTTCTGCTCGTCTTAATATGCTGAATATTTCGTCTTCACCGAAACAGTCTAGAAACTGACTCATCCAGATGGCATCATATCGCTTGTTGGTCGGGAATTCTGACGACGGGTCTAACAGATTCGTGGCATAACCGTCTATTCTGTCGGCCCCGTCTTTTCCTCTTGTCTGTTCCTGCATCATCTTGATCTGCTGCGGTAAATCCACAATCGTCACATTCACATTTTTGTCATAACCGACGCAACGCATTGCCCATCGACCTGTGTTTCCACCGACATCGAGTAATGTATCAGGGTTATTGGCAAATACAATCTGAAGAGCCTGTTCGAAAGAACTGTCAGAATAGAAATGATCGAATGCAAACCAACTCTTCTTCACTTGTTCGGGCAAGCGGGACAGTCCTTCGTATACCGTGGGCCAGTCGCCGAAATGCTTCAGTCCAGCCGGTTTACCCTCTTTAAGAGCTTCTTCCAGATTAAACAATCCTTCATAATTGACATCTTGGTTAAAGTCGATATTTACTCGGGTAGCAGGGTCGTTGATCAAAAACCAACCTGTCTTTGACAGCTGATATTTGTCGGATTGCTTGTCTACAAGTACTGTGCCAATCGTAAGCGAAGCCTCGACAAGTACCTTGACGGCATATACAGACATCCCTGTCTTACAGGCTATCTCATCAATTGTCATCCCATTATCACTATCACGCAGTAAATCCAGGATACCCAACTTGATCATCAGTCGAGATACCTGAAAAACAATCGGTCCGAAGGCTATAAATTCTGCCAGACGCTGAGCGTCACGGGCTGACAAAGATTCTTTTGTATATGCCTTTTCCAAGGCTGGAGACAAATTCATTTTTATTTATTCTTAGCTAATTCTATTATTTGTTTCGCCAGTTTTTCGTAAGCAAGACCACGGCGACGGATTTCATTGGTTCCGGTATCAAAAAATTTAGCGCCGTTCCCCTTTAAATTATTGATAGTCAACTTACATACGATATTGCCTGTCTTATTAGCAATAATATCTATTGAGCCACCGATTATACAACCGCCGCCCGTCTTACTCAGACTGAACAAGGCTGCTCCTGTGTTACCTAAATCGAGATAATCGATATGAACTACTATTTTATAATCAGCAGCACTCGCCCTTACTAATTTCACGCCCTTACCTATTTCATCATTCCATTTATCATAGAAATACTTTTCAGTCTCTACATTGTCATTAGGCCAGTCTTTAAGATAATCGGCACCGTGACTTTTAAGATATTCCATAGCCGGTTTCCCTTCTATATTGGTGTTGGAATAGTCAAATTCATCTATTGCTGTTTTTCCCGACTGGTTTAACACGCTGATATCACCGGATACCACACTCAGGAAATTCGTTTTCGAAAAGCTTGTTGCCGCTATCATGACGAGCAGCATTGTCATTAATAATTTCTTCATGATAATATATTATTTAGAAATGTTCTTTATTACCAAGGCACTGTTCGTACCTCCGAAACCGAAAGAATTAGATAGCACTGTATGCAATTCGGTTTCTACCGTTGATGTCGCTATATTCAGGTGTTCTGAATGCTCATCAGGATTCTCGAAATTGATATTCGGCGCCACAAAGTTGTTTTTCATCATAAGAACAGAATACACGATCTCACTAGCACCGGCCATCCAACATTCATGTCCTGTCATAGACTTTGTTGAACTGATCAACGCATGTCGGCCGCGGAACATACGGTCGAGGGCAATGGCTTCGAACATATCACCTTGTTGTGTAGATGTGGCATGAGCATTGATATAATCTATATCATCAGCCTCAACACCGGCATCTTTCATCGCACGGGTCATAGCTATTACAGAACCGTCATCACTCGGTTGGGATATACCGCCACCGTTAGACGAGAAACCGTATCCGCAAACTTCTGCAAGAATGGTCGCACCTCTGGTTATGGCACTATCGTAATCTTCCAGTACCAACGCCGCTGCTCCTCCACTGGGAATCAGTCCGTCACGGTCACGATCGAACGGGCGCGAAGCCTTTGTCGGTTCATCCATTCGCATCGAGAACGCGCTGAGAGCATCGAAAGTGGCCATCGAATAATAGTTGGTTTCCTGGGCACCACCGCAAAGCACCCTGTCTTGCAGTCCCTGTTTGATAAGAAGATACCCAAGGCCTATGGAATGCGAACCGCTGGCACACGCCGAACTGACCGTGAAATTGATTCCACGCAAATGGAATATAGAACTCAGATTCATATTCACGGTCGAATTCATCGATTGAAATATAAGTCCACTTCCCAACAGAGCCGAATCATGTTTCTCCGCCATAATATTCGCAGCCTCAATGACCGGTTTAGCCGAAGAATCATTGCCGAAGATGATACCGACCTCATTATTCTGCAAGAATGTTTCATCGATACCGGCATTTCCGAAAGCCTCCTTTGAAGCCATATATGCATATTCGGCCTCTTCAGACAATCCTACACGCAGACGTCTGTGAAGCACACCTTTCAACTGTGGTTCTTTTACGATACCCGTCAGTCCCGACTGGTAACCATACGTCAGTCTTTCCTGCTCAATACCGATACCAGATTTTCCTTCAAAAAGTGATTGTTTAACCTCTTCTATGTTATTTCCAAGACACGACCAAATGCCGATTCCTGTAATTACGACTCTTCTGTCCATTGATTATCTAAGTATAAAGTCCACCATTTATCTGTATTACCTGTCCTGTGATATAGGCTGCATCATCTGAAACAAGAAATCTAACCAGTGCAGCTACTTCTTCAGGTTTACCGAATCTGCCTGCCGGTATCATTTTCTTCAGTTCATCCTTAGGCAGTTCGACAGTCATATCCGTATCGATAAATCCGGGTGCTACCGCATTCACCGTAACCTTTCTTGGTGCCACCTCCTGTGCCAGTGCCTTTGTGGCACCTATCAGTGCCGACTTGGCAGCCGAATAATTGGTCTGTCCGGGTAATCCTTTGATACCAGACAAGGAAGCAATATTAATAATGCGGCCATATCTGTGGGTCAACATATTCTTCAATACACGTCTTGTCGTATAGAAAAAACCATTTAGGGTCGTGTTCAGCACCTCATGCCACTGCGGATCTTGCATAAAGATCATCAGATTGTCTTTCCTTATACCGGCGTTATTGACTAATACAGAAATATAATCATCCGGATGTGATGAGTCCCACTCTTCCAGACTTTTCTCTATCAACTGTGGGTTTGAGACATCAAATTTAAGAAGTTCGGCATTACCGCCTGCGTCAACTATTTGATTTAAAGTATCTTTTGCCGCCTCATCATTAGAAACATAATTGATAATCACATGATAACCCATCTTAGCCAAATCTACGCTAATAGATCTACCTATTCCTCTTGAGCCACCTGTTACCAATGCATATTTTGCCATTTTAAGAATGTCTTGTTTCAGATTTTAATCTAACAAAGTGCAAAAATACAAATATTATTTCTATTTATGTAATCAAATTACAAAAAAGTAGGGTTTTCCCCTATTCCTTTTAGGGATTTCATCTACTCTCGTCTGTCGAATTTATCTAATTTTGCAACCAGATAATTAAAAGTTAAACCAATTAAAAACTATAAGATTATGAAACGTATTATTATTGCTATCGCATGTATAGCACTCGCAATGCCAACATTCGCACAGTACAGAAGAGGATACGAACGTCCAATGCAACGCAGTTATTCTCGTCAGAGTAGTTACAACCGTTATCGTGGGGACGTTTATTGGGGACTCCGCCTCGGACTGGGCGTTTCTACTGTCAACTCTGACGATACGCACCTTGACGGCGGTTCTTCACAGACAGGTCTGAACGTAGGTGTAGCCGTCGGTTTCCAGTTAGCGCCTCAGGCTCCTGTATATCTGGAAACCGGACTCTATTATATAGAAAAAGGTGGTAAGAACACATATAGCGGAACGAAACTCACTTACGATCTGAACTATCTGGAAATGCCTATCGTCGTAAAATACAAGGCATACCTAGACCGCGACGTGGCCATTGAACCCTTTGCCGGTGGATATCTCGCCTGCGGTGTAAGCGGAAAGGCAAAAAACTTCAATAGCAGAAATGCAGACGAATCTTTCTCCGATGATTATTTCCAACGTTTCGATGGTGGTATACGTATCGGTTGCGGAATAGAATACCAGATGTTATATGCTGAAATGGGATACGACTTCGGACTTGCCAATATCTGTCATGATACATTCGATAAGTCGCACAACGGTTGCTTCTTTGCCAACCTTGGTGTCAACTTCTGACCTGTATTTCAGATGCCCCGTCGTGCGAGAAAAATTGCGCACCGTGGAAAAAAATTATCCTTGAAGGAAAAAAAAATTCCCTTGTGCGCAATTTTTCTCGCGCGACGGGGAACAAAAAAAGGAGAAAAGCAAATATTACTTTTCTCCTTTTTTACTCTTTATACTAAGATATCTATTATAGATCGAATTTGTAACCTATTGTAAACATGAATGTACTATTTTTTGAATCTCCGTCCTTTGTTATTTTTGTCAGAGCCCAATTGTAGCGTGCATCAAAAACAAAATTCTGATATTCATAAGAAGCTCCAACAGGTATAGAGAATATAACACTATTAGCCTTACTGTCGTCAAAGCCCAAATTTGTAGCTATTTTATCTAGGTCGTATTCTGTACCACTGATCTTCATTTTTGCTTTCGTTTTAAAACCGATTTGTGGACCAGCTTTTATAGAAAGACCTTTCGCAACATAGAAATTAGCAAGAATAGGGATATTTACATATTCCAAATTCAACTTTTCTATCCCGGCTGTATTGTCTTTGTAACTACAACCTTCCATTGAATACAAAGCGCCAACAGAAATACCAATCATGTCTGTTGCCTGATATTCACCTTCAAAACCAGCAACTAGTCCAACTTTTGCTTTGTTGTAACTACCTCCATCTGTAATATTTGATACATTAATACCAACCATTGGTTTCAAAGATATTGAACCAACTGCGTGCTGTGCACTTACGCCTAATGTTAATAACATCGCAGCGATAACCATAAATAATTTTTTCATAATTCTATTTTTTAATTATTAATGAATTAGGCTGCAAATGTAGTTAATTTTAGTTACAAGCCAAAATTATAATGAAAGAAAATGATAAATGCAGGGAATAATGAAGAACGATTCTAGATATTAGAACATATTCATTCACTTTCAAGCATCTGATTGACGTGGGGTTTCAACGTGAGATAACGTGAGGGATCATCACTCTCATCCTTGAGGGCTGTGCCGCTCTTTTTCATTTTATAGGCGTTTTCTATAAGCCAAGCCAGTTTGAAGGCTGCTTTCTCATAACTCAGGCCTTCCGGACGGATATTAGAGATACAATTACGTTCACTCTCGAGTCTGCCCCAATACGGTTTGTAGGTCATATAGACTCCGAGACTATCCGGTGAGGACAATCCAGGACGTTCACCAATCAGTATGGCGACAAGCCCGCAATGCATCTGTTCGGCGATATCATCACCCAGAGCCACCCTACTCTCTTTGGCCAGAACTATCGGTCCCACACTCATCCCGAGTTCCTCCATATAGGGAAGGAACTGACGGATGAGGGGCAATGCCTGCTTGTGCACTGCCTTGGATGATAGCCCGTCGCCAATAACCAACAGGACATCTGTACCTTTGTAATCCATCTTTCGTAACATATCCTTGCTTCTTTCGCTCAACCGCCTGCCTAAATCGGGACGGCACAAGAACACCTCTCTGTTGGCGGCCGAACTTTCCACTTTTATCGTTTCGAGATTCATCTTATGCAATTCGCCGGCTATCTTATCCCGATCGAATGGCATTTTGATTGAGTCTCGTGCCCGAGCGTGCGCCAAACTGAACTTGAGATAGTCATCCGTCAGTATACTGCAGCCTGTCCTGCCCAGAGCGATGCGGGCGTCGGTAAAAGACTTCAGTTCTTCCCAACAGTCGCGCTCTCTTATATTCTCTGTCCTTATCGTTATATAATTATCCATTTACAGCCTCCAGTTTTTCTATTTGCAATAATTTGTTGGTCGGTTTGAACGGCAGCAAGTCTCCACGCCCGTCTATAAGGTTCATCTTCTGCAACCATGCTTCGAATTCGGGCGCATGACGCTTGCCGAGCAACTTGCGCGCATACAGGGCATCATGATATGATGTGCTCTGATAATTGAGCATGATATCGTCTGCGCCGGGCACGCCCATGATATAATTTACGCCACCCGCGACGAGCAATGTGAGCAGATTATCCATATCATCCTGATCGGCTTCGGCATGGTTCGTATAACAGATATCACAACCTAGGGGTACACCCATCAGTTTACCGCAGAAATGGTCTTCCAGTCCGGCACGCGTAATCTGTTTTCCGTCATATAGATATTCCGGACCTATAAAACCGACAACCGTATTGACCAGCAACGGATGATAACGACGTGCCACAGCGTAACAACGGGCTTCGCATGTCTGTTCGTCCACTCCGAAGTTAGCCTCTGATGACAAGGCGGAACCTTGACCTGTCTCAAAATACATACAGTTATCCCCGATGGTTCCTCTGTGCAGACTCTTGACCGCTTCATATCCTTCATCCAGCATTTTCAGGTTTACGCCGAATCCGGCCATCGCCTTTTCCGTACCGGCGATACTCTGAAATAACAAATCTACAGGCGCGCCTCTGTTTATCATCTCCGTACAGGTGGTGACATGGGTGAGTACGCACGACTGTGTAGGGATATCATAATTGTGAATAATATCATCCAACATATAGTTGAGGTTCATTAATGTGAGGATACTGTCACTGGCTGGGTTTATTCCGATAACGGCATCACCGCAACCATACATGAGTCCATCGATGATACTGGCAGCGATTCCTTTCAGATCGTCTACAGGATTGTTGGGCTGCAAACGGACACTCAGTCGACCAGGCATACCGATCGTATCACGGAATTTTGTTATCACCCTGCATTTCTGGCCAACTATAAGCAGATCCTGATTACGCATTATTTTGCTGACAGCAGCAGCCATCTCGGGTGTTATACCTGGTGCCACGAAAGACAAATCTTCTGTCGTGGTATGGTCGTTGAGAAGCCAATTACGAAAGTCACCCACAGTCAGACTACTTATCGGTGCGAAAGCCTCCTTGTCGTGTGTGTCGATAATCAGACGCGTCACCTCATCGTTTTCGTAAGGAATCAGAGGTTCCTTCAAGAACTGTATAAGGGGCACATCTGCCAAAGTCATCTTTGCGGCCACCCGCTCTTCCATACTGGAAGCCGAGATTCCGGCAAGGTCATCACCGGAACGTGCCGGTGTGGCCTTTGCCATCAGTTCTCGCAGATCTTCAAATTTATATGTGATGTTTCCTAGTTGTTTCGTGTACATATACATGCTCTCCTATAACCTTACTTTCATCTTCCGGTTCCATCTCTATCGGAGCTTCAGGGGCATTGTCGTCGATGATGACCAGATCTTCACGTATCGCCTTGCGGTTGTACAGATAATATCCGTAACAAGCAGCCATGATTACAACGAAAGCGACAAATACATTGAAGTTGTAATAGATCATCAAGACAAAACATACAACAGCTCCTATCAAAGCGATAATAGGAAATACCGGATAACATATCGCTTTATACGGACGTTCCAGATCCGGCTCTGTCTTACGCAGACGGAACAGTGACATCATAGAAATGATATACATCGTTATAGAACCGAAACAGGCTAAAGTAATAATGTTAGCTGTTAGCGACTGACCGTTCATAAACGGGTCGAGTCCGTCGCATAACACGCATATAATACCGAATACGGCTGTTGCGATGATTGCCCAATGAGGTACGGCGCGCTTGTTGACCCAGCATAATGCCTTAGGCAGATAACCGGCTCTTGAAAGTGCAAATATCTGACGGCCGGCTTCCATGATGATACCGTGGAATGATGCCAGAAGTCCGAACAGACCCAAACATACAAGCATGTGCACCCAACCGCTCTTTTGTCCGACGACCATCATCATTGCCTTTGGCAACGGGTCGTTGAGATTTGACAGTTGTTTCCAGTCACCTGAACCTCCAGCAAACATCATAACACCGGCTGCGAG
>NZ_CALMHT010000122.1 GCF_937863835.1 uncultured Prevotella sp. | reverse complement strand
ATCATCATTAATCCAAATAACATGACTCCAAGTTATTTCGCAGGAGAAATATAATCGTATAAAAGGCTTATCTAATTAAAAATCTTCATTTTGTATCGTAGCAGAAAAAAAAAGAAACATTATTATTCTGCTGCGATATTTTTTTTTTGTTACTTTGCAGCATATTTAATATTCGTGTAAAAAATACATTTAATAATAATGAATATGACGCACTTTCATTTTACCAGAAAGCTACCTGTCGTGATATTGTTTATGACAATGGGGGCTACTTCTATAGCGCAGAACGTTATAGTAAAAGTAAATACAGAAAAAGAGCCTATACATCAAGGCAAGTATCATCAGAATCCACAGAGCTTGGCAGACTATCAATGTCCTGAATGGTTCCGTAATGCAAAATTCGGTATTTGGGCCCACTGGGGACCGCAATGCCAGGCTGAAGACGGAGACTGGTATGCCAGAGAAATGTATATGGAGGGTCATGGCGCCTATAATTATCAGATAGACGCTATGGGACATCCTTCGGAATACGGGTTTAAAGACTGGATACCCTTGTGGAAAGCAGACAAATGGGACCCTGAGAAACTGATTGCCTTATATAAGAGCGCAGGAGCCAAATACTTCTTTGCAATGGCCAATCATCATGATAATTTTGATATGTTCAACAGTAAATATCAACCATGGAACTCTGTCAATATGGGACCTCATAAGGATATTATCGGCACATGGGCAGCCATCTGCAAACGTGAGGGTATTCCTTTCGGTGTCAGTGTTCATGCTTCACATGCCTGGTGCTGGATGGAGACATCACGCGGCGCCGACAAGAATGGCGCACTGAAAGGCGTCCCTTATGACGGATGGCTGACAAAAGCTGACGGAAAAGGTAAATGGTGGGAAGGTTACGACATACAGGATTTATACGAACAGCGGCATAAACTGAGCAAAAACAATCGTCACTGGGATTGGGATACCACCCAAGTGACCTGTCCTGATCAGGCCTATTGTGATAAGTTTTATAACCGAACAATCGACCTGATCAATAAATATAACCCTTCTTTGATTTATTTCGATGACACCTTCCTCCCACTCTATCCCGTATCTGATGCGGGATTGGCGATTGCTGCACATTTCTATAATAAGAGCATGGCCGAGCACAAAGGCAAGAATGAGGCTGTCATATTCGGAAAAGTTCTCACTCCCGAACAGAAAAAGATGATCGTTTGGGATGTTGAGCGCGGTGCGCCCGACAAAATACAGGAACTCCCTTGGCAGACATGTACCTGCATCGGTTCATGGCATTACGACAAACATGTTTATCTTCAGGAAAGATACAAGAAATCAGAAGATGTAATCAGGATGCTGGTAGACGTCGTGTCAAAAAACGGAAACCTACTACTCAATATTCCTGTCCGCGGAAATGGAACTATCGACCCTATAGAAGAAAGTGTTGTACGCAATATAGGTAAATGGATGAAAGCAAATGGCGAGAGCATATACGACACCCGTCCATGGAAAGTATATGGCGAAGGACCGTCTGTAGATCAGAGCAATCCTATCAATGCACAGGGATTCAACGAAGGTAAAGTGAAAATGACAGCCAAGGATATCCGTTTCAATCAGAAAGGGAACATTCTCTATATCACATTAATGGGAATACCGACAGAGACCACCATCGTCAAGAGTCTGGCAAAGAGATCTCCTATCGGCAGAAAGGTGGCAAGCATTGAACTGCTTGGTTCCAGTGAGAAAGTCGTTTGGCAGCAAAACTCTGACGCCTTGCGCATCGGAGTTCCAGCCACTGCTCCATTCAGTGAAGCTATTGTGTATAAGGTAAATTTAAAATAATCAGACATGAAATTTAAAATTCTCTTACTTTTGCTCATATTATCTGCAGGTAATATATCAGCGGGAACTACTTCTCCACAATCGAAGAAGCACCAATCATGGAGTGCCGACAACGGCAACGGCACTTACACCAATCCGCTGTTTTATGACGAATTCACAGACCCGGACATCATCCGTGTGGGCAAGGATTATTATTTGGCGGGTACCACCATGCATTGTGTACCAGGCATTGTGATACTTCATTCCACAGATATGGTCAACTGGGAATTATGTTCCTACTGTTTCGACCGGTTCGACTTCAATCTCCCCGAATTTAATCTCCAAGACGGAAAGAGTGTGTACGGTCAAGGAATATGGGCTCCCTGCATCCGTTACCATAACGGTCAATATTATGTATTCTCTAATATCAACGGTCATGGACTGCATGTGTATATCGCAGACAACATCAAAGGTCCGTGGACACACAAACGCATAGATGGTAATATCTACGACCTCTCCGTCCTCTTCGATGACGATGGTAAGATCTATGCCATACACAAATACGGAAACGTTACCTGCACCCAGTTGAAACCCGACCTCAGCGGACCTGTCGAGGGTTCTGAAAAGGTGATTATACCCGAAGGTAATGCGATGGGTGAAGGACATCATATATATAAAATCAACGGGATGTATTATATCATTTCTGCAGACTACTCTCCAATGGGACGCATGCAGTGCGCCCGTTCCAAAAATATCTACGGACCGTATGAGACCTGTGTGATCTGTGCTCGTGAGTCTTTCGGGTATTCGGCAGCCCTGACTACAGGCAATGCCAGTCTGGGAACTCCCATACCCGAAGAGGGTTTCAAGTTTACTCAAAACAAAGCTCAAAACAAAGTGCTCTCTTGTGCCACTATTCATCAAGGCGGTATCGTGCAGGCCGAAGATGGAAAATGGTGGGGCGTATCCATGCAGGATTTCAATGCTGTGGGGCGTACCACATCCCTTTCGCCTGTCACATGGGTTGACGGATGGCCTTACTTCGGACTGGAAAAGAATCTGGGGCGTACACCGCGCACATGGTTTAAACCCAATAATTCTACCCCCGAGCCTAGAGCACCTTATGACAGATGTGACGACTTCAACGAGAAGACACTGAAACCGATATGGCAATGGAATCATAATCCGGTGGAAGACAAATGGTCGCTCTCTGAAAAGAAAGGTGTACTCAGGTTGCACACAATGGCTGCCGACCAATTGCTATGGGCGAAAAACTCACTGACTCAGCGTGCGATAGGACCAGTCTCTACGACAACGGTGAAAATGGACTTCTCCAAACTGAAAGACGGGGACAACTGTGGACTGGGTGTCATCAACGCTCCAAGTGCCTTGTTGGGTGTGGTGAAAGACAAAGGTCAACTATTATTGCGGTGGTATGACCAAAACACCGATAAAGAAATAAAGAAACCGTTAAACAAAAAAACGATATGGTTGCGCTTATGGGGAAATTATGATGAGAGTAAAGTGATTTATTCATACTCGTTGGATAATCAGACATGGACGAATATCGGCGACACCATCTTACCTTCGTATCAGATGCGCACCTTCCAGGGCGTACGCACAGCTCTTTATGCCTACAATACACACAACATGGACGGAGGATATGCCGACTTCGATGATTTCATTGTCGATGAACCGATGGCAGACCGTTCGAAAAATATACCTTATGGATTGACAATCCGACTGACCAACCTTGCCGACGGCAACCCTATGTTCGCTACTCCCCATGGACTGATGCACTCCACTACATTGCATTCAAACGATAGGAATAGCGACTGCACACAATTTGTCGTCATAGACAAAGGGAATGGTAAAGTAAACCTGCAATGTGTTGACGGACGTTATGTCTATATCTCCGGAGCAGGACTTTCCGGTGATGTACGACTGACAAAAGATAAAGACAAGGCGGAAGATTTCGTATGGCAGGATATGTTAGGAAAACAATGTATGCTGTTGTCACTCAAAACACAGCGCTATATCTGCAAGCATCCCGCCGACGGCAGTCCTTATTCGGCAGATTGCCAGGGACCGGATGCCGACCGCAAGAACGGTTGCGTATTCGAATGGGAACCCGTCAACCCACAGTGATCATCGGATGATAACCGATATGAAGAAAGAATCAAACATAATAATATAATGAATAACTTATGATGAATTTAAAATCAATTTTAACCGCTGCATCCCTTGCCGTAGCAATGACTACACAGGTGGCAGCACAGTCACAACTCACCTTGCACCTCGATCAGGCCAGTCGTGATGTCAGTCCGATGCTTTACGGATTGATGACAGAAGAGATAAACTACTCTTACGAGGGTGGACTTTATGCCCAACTGATCAGTAACACGTCGTTTACCGAAGACCGTAACGGTCATCGGCCTAACCCGTGGACACCATGGAAAACCGGCGGACCTAAGTATTGGAATCTTACCGATACGGTGAACGCCAAGATGATTATAGAACGGAAGGGCGGATTCAACCGTGCTAATCCTATAGCTCTTTGTCTGGATGCAAAACAGGGCGCCGGTATCACAAACGACGGTTACTGGGGATTCCCCGTCCGTCCCAAAGCTCATTTCGATGGCGCACTATATGCCAAGACTGACGCCAAAGGTTCTATTACCGTAAGTTTGGAAAGTCTTGACGGCAAAACAGTTTATGCCAGTAAGAAGATTACTGGGTTGGGTAATACTTGGACAAAATATACATTCACCATGGACATCGCCGCTAACGCTCCCACTACCAAAGATGCCCGATTCCGTATCACAGCTGATGAGGATGGCAAATATTGGTTCTCGCGTGTAACACTGTTCCCTCAGACATTCAACAACAGAAAGAACGGTCTGCGTCAAGATCTGATGACGATGATGAAAGACATGAATCCTAAGTTTTTGCGTTTTCCAGGCGGCAACTATGTCGAAGGTAACGATTTCCGTAACCGGTTCGACTGGAAACGTACCGTAGGCGACCCTGATGAACGTCCGGGACATAACAGTCCGTGGGGATACAGATCGACCGACGGACTCGGACTGCTCGAATTTCTGCAGTGGGCTGAGGACGTAGGCGCAGAACCGCTTGTCGCTGTCTTTGCCGGATATACCTTGAACGGGGATTACCTCACAGCAGATTATGTAGGACCGTTCGTTCAGGATGCGCTCGACGAAATAGAATATATCACTGGCGGACCGGAAACGAAATGGGGTGCTCAACGTATCAAGGACGGACATCCCGCACCGTTCCCTCTTCATTTTGTAGAGATAGGCAACGAAGATTTCTTTGACAATAGCGGCAGTTATCCGGGTCGTTATAAGAAATTCTATGAAGCGATAAAGGCCAAGTATCCGCAGTTACAACTGATTTCCACCATTGATGCCAAGATGATGGCTCAACAGGCTAAGGAGACAGGTGTGGAAGGTATCAAACTAGATGTGATCGACGAGCATTATTATCGTAACACGGAAGGAATGTACCGTGCTGCCAACCAATATGACAGTTACGACCGCCAGGGACCGAAGATATTCTGTGGCGAATGGGCTTCGCGCGAAGGTAAACCTACGACAAATATGAATGCCGCGCTGGGCGATGCCGCATGGATGACATGTATGGAACGCAACTCGGATATCTTAATCGCTCATTGCTATGCTCCTCTGTTTGTCAATGTCAATAAGGGTGGTATGCAATGGGAGAGCGACCTCATCGGTTATGATGCCTCCTCCGCTTATGGTTCACCGTCTTATTACGCACAGTGTATGTTTGCCAACCATGTAGGCAACAAAGTAGTTCCTGTCGAAGGCGAAGGTATCCCTACGCTCACTTACGGCAAAGACCAGTTGCCTCAGCTCTATTATAGTGCGACCACAGATACCAAAACCGGTAAGGTTTACCTCAAAATAGTAAACGGCGGCAGTACGAAACAGACGGTACAGGTAAATGTAAAAGGCGGCAACGTAAAGGGTAAAGGTCTGAAGACGGTGCTGACAGCCGCTCATCCCGAAGATACCAATTCTATCAGTCAGCCCCGTAACATCGTTCCTGTCACATCCAAGCAGAAAACGGGTTCCACATTCTCTTTGCAGCTGGCCCCCTATTCTGTAACGGTCGTTGCCATGTGAAAAACATGACATCATACAGAAAAGATAATTGAAAGGTGTGGGGGCAAATTCAGTTGCCTCCACACCTTCTTCAGTTGACTGAAATCCTTTTTTTGATGGAATAAAACATTTTCTTATCTATAATTGGATATATGAAACAAAAAAGAAAGTTTTGGTAACATCCATTTGTTGTTATTAGGATATTATTTGTTTATTTTGCAGACGAAATCACAAAATAACAACAACAATGAGGAAAACAAATTATCCAACTGTCAAGTTACTTACATTATTACTATTATTTGTTAGCAGCAATCGTCTGTTCTCAGCTACCGGATTCGTTTCTTTTTCGGCATCAGAGAATGCGATATGTATCGCCGGCGGACATTCCAAAACTATCATAAGCTATGATAACAATGAGTATAAAGGTGTAGTCATTGCCATCGGGAACCTGAAAAAGGATTTCAAGGCGGTAACAGGTATAGATGCCACTATTTCACAAGATGGTAACACATCTGGCGATGCCAATATAACAATAGGTACTATCGGAAAGAGTCGCGCCATTGATGCCTTGATCAAGGACCACAGGATAGACGGAAAATCGCTGAAAGGAAAACGGGAGAAGTTTATCATCACGACCATAGACGGTAAAATGGTGATAGCCGGAAGCGATAAGCGGGGCACCATATATGGTATCTACGAACTGTCGCGCCAGATGGGTGTATCTCCTTGGTACGACTGGGCCGATGTGCCTATTATCAAACATCATCAGATATATGTAAAGAGTGGCGTCTATACGGATGGTGAACCTGCTGTGCGCTATCGGGGTATATTCCTCAATGATGAGGCTCCCTGTCTCACCTCCTGGGTGAAGAACACCTACGGCACCAACTATGGCGATCATCGTTTCTATGCCCGCGTCTTTGAACTTCTGCTCCGTCTGAAAGCTAATTTTATCTGGCCTGCTATGTGGGGATGGGCTTTCTATGCCGACGATGCCCTCAATGGTCCTACGGCAGATGAGATGGGTATCATCGTGGGAACATCGCACCATGAACCGATGTGCCGTTCACAGAAAGAATGGCACAACCATTCGGACAATCCGAATGCAGAAGCACAGGATACGAAGTCGCGCGTGGCCGCCGGTGGCAAATGGGACTATTCTACCAACAAAGCTGCGCTGGATGCTTTCTGGGCAGGAGGTGTAGCTCGTAACAAGAATACCGAAGACCTGATCACTATCGGCATGCGTGGTGACGGTGATATGGCTATGAGCGATAATCAGAACTTGAGTCTGATGGAGAGTATCATCAAAAACCAGCGCGAGATCATTGCCCGCGAACGGGGCAAGAATGCCAAGGATGTACCTCAGGTATGGGCGCTTTATAAAGAGGTAATGGATTATTACGATGCAGGACTGAAAGTGCCTGATGATGTGACACTCATGCTGTGCGACGACAACTGGGGCAACGTGCGACGTGTGCCTACCGCAAAAGACCGTAACCGCAAAGGTGGATGGGGACTTTATTATCATGTCGACTATGTGGGTGCTCCGCGCAACTCCAAATGGCTGAATGTCACCCCTGTCCAGAATATGTGGGAACAACTGACGCTTGCCGACCAATATGGTATCAACCGTCTGTGGATTCTCAATGTGGGCGACCTCAAACCGATGGAATATCCTATATCCCTGTTTATGGATATGGCATGGAATCCGCGTCAATACAATGCAGCCAACATTCTCGACCATACCACAGGGTTCTGTACCGAACAGTTTGGCGCCGATCAGGCTGAGGAGGCTGCACGCATACTCAATCTGTACAGCAAATACAACGGTCGTTGCACAGCCGAAATGCTTGATGCCACGACATATAATCTGGAAACGGGTGAATGGAAAAAGGTAGTGGACGAATACAACCAACTGGAGACGGACGCTCTCAGACAGTTTACCACCCTCAAACCGGAATACCAGGATGCATACCGTGAACTGATTCTGTTCCCCGTACAGGCGATGGCCAACATCTACAATATGTACTATGCCCAGGCGATGAACAATGCTTTATATCAACAAGGTGACTCCAAGGCTAACCAATGGGCGGAACTCTGTAAGAAATACTTTGTAAGAGACTCCATGCTCTGCGCCCAGTACAATCATGATATAGCCGGAGGTAAATGGAACGGTATGATGACTCAGAAGCATATCGGTTATAAGATATGGAATGATAATTTCAGAAAGGACACTCTGCCGCATCTTGATTATGTCAGCAGACAGGACAACGGTCACACATTTACGGGCGCTGACGGCTACGTGGTGATGGAAGCGGAACATTATGATACGAAGACGGATGCCGCCAATGCCAAATGGACCTGTATCCCTTATATGGGTCGCACACTCAGTGGCATGGCTCTGATGCCTTATACAGCGGCTACCGACAAAGCTGCTCTCAACTATCGTTTTACAGGTATCCAGGATGATGCTGACATCCGTGTGCACATCATCACCAAGTCTACACTCGACTTCCTTAATAAAGGTGGACTATGCTACGAAATATCCATTGACGGAGGTTCACCCATCAAAGTCAATTTCAATAAGGACCTCAACGAGAAACCGGAGAATATTTATGAAATCTATTATCCCATTGTCGCCCGCCGCATCGTAGAGAAAATTGTACCCACCCGTCTACCTAAGACGAAAGATGGTTTACATACCCTCAGCATACATCCATTGGATCCAGGTATCGTTATAGAGAAAATAGTTATAGATGGTGGTGGTTACAAACCACAGTATTTATTTGGTGAAGAATCAAAGAATTAAGGAAAAGGTAGTTTAATACTACCTTTTTTTGTATCTTTGCGACCGAAATAAATATTTATCACAAAATCCATGAAAAGATTATCAACTATTCTATTAGCCATGGTGGCAACTATGATCGGCAGATCTGCGACGGTAGCGGATATGCCAAGTGATGCCAAGCAACTGGCCTACAATATCAAAGTAGGCTGGAATCTGGGCAATACGCTCGAAGCTTATTATGACGGTGCGACGGATCCCGAAACCTCATGGGGTAACCCCAAAGCTACACAAGCTATGATTGACTCCGTGAAGGCGGCCGGGTTCAACGCCATACGTATACCTGTAAGATGGTATCCCCATTTCTCCTACTCCAACGGTACCGTAACCATCAACACCACTTGGCTGGCACGCGTGAAAGAGGTGATAGGTTATTGTCTTAACGATGGACTATATGTAATCATGAACACACATCACGAACTATGGCTTGAAAGTTATGCCACGTATGCCGACTCCGCCACCGTATTTGCCAAGGAAAGGGCTTTATGGAAAGTACTGGCGAAAGAATTCGGTGACTATGACGAACATTTGATACTGGCTGGTACCAATGAGGTGCACAGACCGGACGTATGGAATGAATGTAGCACAGAGAATGCCACAGTACAAAACAAATTCAATCAGATTTTCGTGGACGAGGTACGGGCTTCGGGCGGAAAAAACTTATATCGCAACCTGCTCGTACAGACTTATGCCTGCAACGATTCATGGGGCATTAACCATTTTACAGTCCCCAAAGACCCTACATCCGGCAGAATGATCGTTGAGGTACATGCCTACGAACCATACGACTATGCGATGAACGAGAGTGAACCATACAAATACTGGGGCACACCGTATAGCAGTTATGGTATTGAATCATGGGCACAGGAGTCGTATCTGAATAATGTATTCAACAAACTGAAAACTGCGTTTGTCAACAAGGGGTATCCGGTCATCATTGGCGAATGCGGAGCAATCCGTCATACCAGTCCGACTACAGCCATGAACGAATCGCGTGCATATTATCTTAAAACCTTCATCAGCAAAGCAAAATCGTATGGTATAGTTCCTTTCCTTTGGGACAACGGTTCTACCGGTACCGGCAAAGAATCATACGGACTCTTCAAGCGTAAGAGTAATATGTCGCAAGTGGACAATTTTTCTATCAACGCTATCATGGAAGGTGCACATACTGATTATCCTACCGGAATAAGACCTGCAGAAAATCATGTAACTGTAAATAATAATATATATAATCTGCAAGGAATGATAGTGAAAAAGAACGCCAGTGACATGGCCGGTCTGTCGAAAGGCATCTATGTAATGAACGGGAAGAAATATACTGTGAAGTAGATTCCTTCGAATAAAAGTTTTTAAATCAATCATGATACGATATACGAAAGCTGAAGAACTGATCAATACTTGGTCGCACGCTACGGGTATTGCACTTGGCGTGGTGATTGGTGTGATATTTTTGATCGTCTGTTTTAAAGGCAACAACAGTTGGGCCAGCGTAGGTGTTATCCTGTATCTGGCAGGTATGCTGGGGTCGTATATCGCCTCTACGGTATATCATGCCATTCCGGCCAGATACCACCACACGAAGGAGGCTTTCCGCAAGTGGGACCATGCAGCCATTTACTGGCATATCGCCGGCAGTTACTCACCGCTCACACTCGTAGCCCTGCGCGAACAGGGATACTGGGGATGGAGCCTGTTTATCTTTGTATGGGCATGTGCTATTGCAGGTACGGTGAGCAGTTTTGTAAAACTGAAGGAGCACAGCAACTTCGAGACTTGCTGTTTTATTGGTATGGGGCTGTCTGTCCTGGTGGCTTTCAAACCGCTCTTCGACAGTGTGAGTACGGCTGCGCTGATATGGATAGGTGCCGAAGGTGTGGCTTATATTACAGGTGCCTTGTTTTACAGCCTCAACAAGCGGAAATATATGCACTCGGTGTTCCATTTCTTTGTACTGGCCGGTAGCGTATGTCATATCATCGCTGTATGGGATGTACTGATGGAGTATGTTTAGACGTGCATTCATAATATGTTTCCTGTCGGTCACATTTCTGTCGGTCATTTCCGTATCTGCGGAATCAGCCGAGAGGAAATTTTCTTGTCTGGATGCTACCGACGGGCTATGCGATAACATGGTGTTGCAGATGTTGCAGTTGGCCGACGGTCGCATGGTCGTCACTACAGCTGGCAACGTGAACATATATGATGGTTACCAGTTCTCGTATATCCATAAGAAGGATAATTATTATTATCCCCTGCCCGATTATCTAGGCTATTATCATCTCTATATTGACAAGGCGGGACGTCTGTGGGTGAAAGACTGGCAGAAACTGCTCTGCATGGATGTCCGGAAAATGAGTTATACAAAAGATATCAGGGTTTTCTTCGGGTCGCTAGGTGTAAGAGACAAAGTGCTTGATTTCTTCGTCGACTCCGAAAAGGATATCTGGTTGGTGACAACACGAGGGATATTGAATCTGAAACAGAAACGATATTATCAGTCTTTGAAGAACGCCGGCAGACTGCTGGATATAGATGTAGACCGCGACAGGGCTTACCTGTTTTGGAAAAACGGGGAAGTAGGCTGCTATGATATGAAAGACCAGAAACTGATTTACAGACGTGCCGCTTACAAACAGGACGAGCAGAGTGCGTTCGGCAATACTTCAATGGTAGTAAAAGGTCCGCACGGTATCTTTTATCAATTGCGTACCGGAACCCAATCGGGACTGTTCTCTTTTGACACCCGTTTACGGATATGGAAAAAACTGCTCGTGAAGGATTACCTGTTCCATACCCTTGTGGTTACCCGACAGAACACAGCCTATATCAGTTGTGCCAACGGCTACTGGAGCATCAATCTCAACAATAAAACTTATACATACAACAAAGCGCTGCGACTTACTGACAACAGTATGTTGCAGACCGGTCTTAATACGATGTGCCTTGACAGACAGGGTGGTCTGTGGATGGGTACATACAGCAGAGGCATCCTGTATTCGTCGCCTTATCGAAGTGGATTTTCGAGTGTACAGGATATCAATGTCGGAGTGATGAAGAACCGGCAGGAGTATCTGGGCAAGAAATATAATACGGTGTATAAGGACAGCAGAGGTTGGACATGGTGCGGCACGAACGACGGACTGTTGCTCTTTGCGGGCGGTAAACGGCATATATACTATACGGAAGACGGACTGTGCAACAATCTTATCCACTCTGTCATAGAAGACCGACAGCATCATATATGGATCGGTACCAGTTATGGCATATCCAAGATTACCATTGGTAAACGACCGTCTGAAATTGCGTTCACCAATTATCAGCACGAGGATGGAATACAGAAACATGACTATACCGACGGTATGGCTACACTCTTGAAGGACGGCAGGATAGCCATGAAGGGACTTGACGGATGGACGGTGTTCCATCCTGAGGACATCAAACCGCTTCGCATTACACTCAACCCTATCCTGTTGAACACCTTCGTGCATGGCAAGAATATATCCGTTGATGACTGCAAGAAACTTGACTACACGCAAAACACACTGTCGTTCGATTTCTCTGCACTCAACTATGTCAGTCCGTCACAGACCTACTATCGCTACAGACTGAACGATGGACCATGGCATGTCGTTTCGGCTAGTGAACAAGGTGGCGTAGTAGACAAGAAAGGTATCCTGCATCTGTCGTTTGTCGAGATGACACCAGACTTCTATTTATTGCAGGTGATGGCTTCCACAAACAATAAAGAATGGAAGGGGGGTACAACTACGGTCTCTTTTTATATCCGCGCACCCTGGTGGCGGTCTACAGTCGCATACATCGTGTATCTGATATTGGTGCTGGCATCCGTCAGTTTTGGAATCATCACCTATACGAAGAGAATGCGCCGGAAACTGCAGACCAAACATCGTGATGAACTGTTGCAGATGCGGGGCGAAATGGAATTTGTGAGCAGGGTTACCGCTTATGTGGAACAGAATATAGCCAATCCAAAATATTCTGTTGAACAACTGAGCAGGGATATGTGCATGGACCGTACCGGACTGTACAAGAAACTGACTGCCCTGATGGGAAAATCGCCAAATGTGTTTATCAGAGACATACGACTCGACCGGGCTGCCGAACTGATACACAAAGGTGATATGAACATTGGTAGTATAGCCGAACAAGTGGGATTCAGTTCACCCAGTTATTTGAGCAAATGTTTTCAGGAGAAATTCGGTTGCAGACCTTCGGAATATAAGTAAGCAGGGCTTTTTCAACATTTGTTGCATCGAAATCAACATTTGTTTTATCACTTTTCCGCAGATACTTTTTATCTTTGCGGCAGAAATTATTTAATATCTTTATTATGAAAAGAAATCTATTATTATGTTGTGCACTGACTGTCTGTCTGTTGACATCGGCACAGAACATGACACGAACCCGGAACGGGATGAAAATCGATATACCTTCGAGCGGTATATGCGAAGAGGTCATCGTCTATTCACCCGGCATCATCAGGGTCGTGAAGTATCCGTCTTCACTCAAGGAAATGCCTGCCAAGAAAAGTTACTCGGTGATTATGCAACCTGAGAAGTGTGCTGCCGACTATTCGGAAAAGGATGGTACAGCAACCTTGTCTACTGCCAATATCACCGTCAGGGTGGATGAGCAAAGCGGTTGCATCTCTTTCTTCAGCCATCAGGGCGAACCTCTGTTGAAAGAAAAGGAAGCAGCCGGTAAAGACAACTGTTCGGTAGAGGAAATACAGACCGGTGTAAACAAGGGCAAATACAAAGTATCCCAATCTTACATACTGGATAAAAACGAGGCTATCTTCGGACTCGGACAGCGTCAGTGCCCTGTCCTCAACCAGCGTGGAGAGCATGTTATGATATGGAGCGGCAACACCAATATCACCATCCCTTATTTCACTTCCGAAAAAGGGTACGGGCTGTATTGGGACAATGCAGGCAAGTCTTTTTTCGACGACTCTGAGACAGAGACTTCTTTCCGGTCGGAGGTGGCTGCGATGACAGATTATTACTTGATGTATCAGGACGGCACACAGGATGGCGTCGTGGCTCAGATACGTGCCCTGTCGGGTCAGGCTACCATGTTTCCTTTATGGACCATGGGTCACTGGCAATGCCGTGAGAGATACAAGAGTACTGACGAATTGTGCGATGTGATAGACAAGTATCGTGAACTGCATATCCCTCTGGACGGTATCGTACAAGACTGGCAATACTGGGGATGCGATTCCAACTGGAACGCGATGCGGTTTATGAACCCTCATTATATCAATAAGATGGGCGACAAGAATTGGAGCAAATATCTGCCGAACGATGAAGACAAGAACGCCCGTTATGCTGACCTGAGAATCAAAACTCCTGCCGATATGCTGAAGTATGCCCACGAGAAGAACACGCACCTCATGATTTCGATATGGGCCAGTTTCGGTCCTTGGACAGAACAGTACAAGGCTCTTGACAAGATGGGGGCACTGCTGCCGTTTGACACATGGCCCCGCAATGCCGGCGTAAAACCTTACGATGTATTCAATCCCAAGGCACGCGACCTGTACTGGAAGTACCTGACATCACTTTACGATATGGGTATCGATGCATGGTGGACAGACTCTTCCGAACCAGACCACTTCGAAAAGCCGGGCGACAACGACTATATCACTTACGACGGTTCGTGGCTGAGCGTGAAAAATGCTTTCCCGCTGATGCACAACATGGGTATATACGAACATCAGAGGGCGATGAAAGGAAATAACAAGCGTTCGGTGCAGATGACCCGTTGCGGTGCATTCGGACTACAACATTACGGCACATTCAGTTGGAGCGGCGACGTGGTATCCAACTGGGATGTGATGAAGAACCAGATACCTTCCGGACTGAACTATGTGATTTGCGGTATCCCTTATTGGAATACGGACATCGGCGGTTTCTTCGGCTGGGACTATGGCAACGACCCTAAGAATCCCGCCATGCAGGAACTACAGGTACGTTGGATGCAGTGGGGTGCTTTCATGCCTCTGATGCGAAACCATTGTTCTTCGCCTATGGTCGATGAACTGTACCGGTTCGGTAATCCCGGCGACTGGGCTTTCGATGTACAGAAACAATATATCCAATTGCGCTACCGCATGCTGCCGTACATATATAGTAATGCCGGCGATGTGGTACAAGGCAACGGCAGTATGATACGTCCACTCGTCATGGATTTCGCCAAGGACAAAAAGGCTATCAACAGGAACGACGAATATCTCTTCGGCCGCAGTATACTTGTCAGACCTGTCACTGATCCGCTCTATACCTGGAATGATGAGAACAAAAAGGGACATCTCACTTATCCTGATATCTCGAAAGCCTCAGCGGCCGTCAAGGTTTATCTGCCTGCCGGTACCTGCTGGTACGACTTTTGGACCAACGAGAAACGACAGGGCGGACAGGAAATCAGTCGTGCCTGTCCTATCACTACGATGCCTGTATACGTGAGGGCAGGAGCCATTATCCCGTTCGGTGAGGCTGTGGAATATTCATCAGAGAAGCCATGGGATAATCTGGAAATAAGAGTTTACCCCGGTGCCGACGGTACATTCACGCTATATGAAGATGAGGGTGACAACTATCATTACGAAAAGGGTGCTTTCACGCAGATTACATTCTCATACAATGATGCTGCCCGCACACTGACCATCGCCGACCGCAAAGGCAGTTATAAAGGTATGTTGAAAAATCGGAAGTTTCATATCATATTGGTCGACGGCACTACCCCATCGGGCGAGAAAGCATGCACCAATGGAAAGACAATAGAATATAAAGGGAAAAAGATACTAGTTAATATGTAAAACGGTATCGGGATAACAGAAAGAAGCCCCATACAGTATTCATTGTACTGTATGGGGCTATTTTTATTTGTCTGTCGGCATCTGTCGGATATAAATATCACGCTGCGGGAACGGTATCTCTATCTTATTATCGTTCAAGGCATTGTAAATCAGTTCTCGGGCCTGAGCCTTATAAGAGAATTCTTTGTCTACCAGTACCAGTTGCTTGACAGCCAAGTCTACGCTGTTATCACCAAAGTTTTGTAGGTCTACTGTCACATCGCGTTTCTTACTGACGACATCACGACCGTTTTCATCCTTCACGTCCAGTGGCGCTACTGCCTGAAGGATAATCTGGCGCACATTTTCTATATTGCAGCCGTATGCCACACCTACAGGTATAATCACCAATTCGTAATCATGGTTCTTAGTGAGATTCTTGAAGTTTTTTCTGAACAGGTCACTATTCAGAAATGCCATCACACAACCGTCGCCGGTGAGTATCTGCGTACTCTGATAGGTAATACTCTCCACGCTGCCTCTCACACCGTCGCACTCTATGATGTCGCCGATATGCACACGACCCGCCATCAACTGGATACCATAGAAGAAATTGTTCAGTATATCCTTCATGGCAAAACCTACACCTGTGGCAAGACCCGCGGTAACCAGAGAGATACCTTCTTTCGGTATATTGAGCATCACCATCGATATCAAGGCGAAGACACCCCAGATGAGTATGCTGATGATATTCTCGAAAAGATTGAGGTTGGCCAGATTGACATGCAGTTTGAGCGTACCGTCCTTACGAATCAACGATTTCATCCTGTAGTTACGGTAAAAAGCCTTCACGGCATAATTGAGATAGAAGAACAGAAACGCCAGTGACGCGATATAAAGTATCACTTCCGGATATATCTGTATGATACCTGGCGCATCGATAATCATAGTACTGAAAAAGTGCGGCATACAATCGACAGGTCGAAGATGTCCGCTGCCAGATACGAACAGTATGGGATGGAATAAATCAGCAAGATAGGAATGATGGACAACTGTATGAAATCGTACAGCCATGTGATCTGAATATCTATACCCTTCAGGTTAAGACTGCGTTCCATCTTATGATTGATATGAAAGGCACGAAGCCGTTTGGTAAGATGATACTTGTAATACATCTTCAACAGATGATAACAAGTGGTGATTGTGGCAATGACAGTAAGTTGGAACAACCACCAAATAATAATCTGCACACTGAGCAGGATATATCCGCACCACGCCACTACAGCCGTGACGACCATGGCCAACAGAGATACCCAGGCATAAGCCGAATCGGTCTGCGTGATATGATCGCGCACCTTATGTATGACATACATCTGCCATGCGATAAACACAATCAGCAACGGTGGAAATATCAGGTTGAGCATACGGTTGGGTATGAATATCACCCTGAATGTGATGACGATCAGCCCCATCACAATAATCGGCGCATAGGCATTCAGTCCGTGCTTGATCTGTTCATCTCTCAGGCGCAACAGCAATGATGCCAGAACGACGGCCAGCATAAAGGCATACTCTTCGAGCAGTCCTGCTGCTATAGTAAAGAAATTGTGACTTAAGTATGTCTGGGCTATCATGATACCGAAGGCGAACAGCAGGGAACCGAAGAAAAGTATCAGTCCGGGACGACGTTTACGGAAACTTGCTGTTTTCATCCGTTTTACCTTGCTCGTCAATATTCTTACGATTACATAACTTAATATGACGGCTATTGACAGAGAGATGAGGACGAAAAATATGAAACCTACGACCATCGGACCGCGCCATTCGCTATGTTCGTTATTAAATACACCACTTTGATATTTGTCTACAGCATCCTCATACGCACGCGACGCGAAAGTAGGCAAGTCGGACAATACCTTGATATAGTTGGTCTGTCCCAATACGAATATCTTTTCCTTCACGATACCATACCGTTTCTGGGAATAGTTATTCAGTTCCTTGAGCCGTTTGGTGGCAAGCGCATAATCTACATCATCGCTCCGGAGCACTTTCATGCTCTTACTGTATATTTTCAGCAGATTATTGACATAAGCCAGACAGGCTCTGCGGTCTTCCTGCATCTTGCGGTTGGTGAAGTCGGTCCTTTTCTTGTCGGTCCTTGACACGGCAGGTATCCGTTCGAGCGACTGTTTGAGGTCTTTGTATCTCTCTACCTCGATATTCAACTTGCGCATAATGGCAAGGTAAGGAGCTCGATAGATCTGCAGTTGCTTGTACATATCGTTTACCTCATGACAGGCATAAGTGAGGTCGAACGTGAAATCCTGTTTCTGCGAATAGAGCATCAGCGAGAGTTCGTCGCACTTATCCAGCATCGCCATCAACTGGGCATGTTGCAGAATCTCACTCTTGTCATATCTTAACCCATACCTGGTAAACTCATCATTGGCTGTCTTCAGTTCAAAGCGCAACACAGACAAGGTCTTAGGCAAATCTTTCTCGTTGAACACAGCCGACGACGGTGCTACGTAACCAATAAACAAAAATAGAATCAACAAGTATTTTTTCATAGTGGCAGGTATTAAGATATAAATAAAAATGGACGTCCCTTGGTTAAAGGGAACGTCCATAATGATGCGATATATTATTCTTTGATATATTCAGCGTAGTCGGTAAGGCGCATATCACCCTTACGAGCCAGAGAATCGTGCATAGCGAATGCTGCCGGCAGATAATGATGAGTCTGTCCGCCCTTGGCTATCTTGAGGTAATCCCAAAGCAACTGCTTGTAATCAGGATGTGCACAGTTTTCGATAATCAACTCTGCACGCTGCATCGGACTTTTTCCTCTCAGGTCAGCAACGCCCTGCTCGGTAGCAATCACGTTGACATCATGCTCTGAATGGTCCTGATGACTGACGAACGGAACAATCGCACTGATCTTTCCACCCTTGGCTACAGATGAACAGGTGAAGATACTGATATAGGCGTTGCGCTCGAAGTCGCCGCTGCCGCCGATACCGTTCATCATCTTCGTACCACTGATCTGGGTAGAGTTGGCATTACCGTAGATATCACATTCGATAGCTGTATTGATAGCGATAACACCCAGTCGGCGAATAATCTCAGGAGAGTTGGAAATCTCACTCTGACGCAGTGTAAGATGCTGTTTGAAGTAATCCATATTATCATAAACCTGTTTCAGACAATCGTTGGTGACCGTAAGAGAACAAGCCGAAGCATCCTTGACACGACCGTCGAGCATCATACCTACGACACTGTCCTGCAGCACTTCGGTATAGATATTGAAATTGGGCACATTCTTATCCTGACCCAGAGCACCGAGGATGGCGTTGGCCGTACTGCCCACACCACTCTGCAACGGCAGGAATGATTTCGGGATAATACCACGGTGCATATCATTCACAAGAAACTCAGCCACATTCATACCGATCTGGGTAGTGACAGGGTCTGAATCCTTAAATGAACGGGCCTCATCAGGGATATTACATTCTACTACACCTACTATCTTCTTAGGGTCTATCTCGACATAAGGTTTACCGATACGGTCGCCGACATGCAGGATAGGGATAGCCTCACGGTAAGGAGGGTCTAGAGGTTCGTATACATCATGCAGATATTTGGCACCCTTGCTATGGAATGAGTTCAACTCAAGGATTACGTGTTTGGCCAGACGGGCCGCCGTAGGACTGATACCACCGGCTGCCGTAAGATAAGCCTTACATGTATCCGCACCTTCTTCGATATCGCAAACTTCGAGAATAGCCCAGTCTACATCACCCATGAATCCATAGCGCAGTTCCTGTGCCATGTGACTGAGGTGCAAGTCATTGTATGCTATCTCACCTGCATTGACATGCTTACGGAAATCAGGATTGGTAGTATAAGGGGCACGGTATTTGATTGCGTGGGCATTAGACATGTCACCATCAGTACTCTGTCCGGTAGATGCACCGGTAAAGATTCCCACCTGGAATTCTCTTCCTGCATCATGTTCCGCCTGTGCTATCACAGCCAACTCTTTTGTTACAGCCTTAGCCACACCTGCTGGTGTAAATCCGCTAAGGGCGATGTTCTCTCCATTCTTAATCATCGAAGCTGCCTCAACAGCCGAGATACGTGTATACGCCATTGTATTATTAAATTATAAGTTGTATTTATTTATAATGTGTGCAAAGTTACAGCAAATCGTAATAAAACCAAAATTATTTGCACTTAAATTGTTGAATTGTGCAATTATTATGTAAGGAAAATGTATAAACTTCAAACTTTCTGTTTTTTATTTTGATTATTAGCCGAATTGATGTAACTTTGTACCCCACAAAACAATAACATTTATGGAACAGAAGTTAGTTATATACAATACTCTCAGTCGTAAAAAGGAGCGTTTCGAACCGTTGCATGCGCCCAATGTGGGGATGTATGTATGCGGTCCTACCGTATATGGTGATCCGCATCTCGGTCATGCCCGTCCCGCCATCACGTTCGATTTGGTTTTCCGTTATCTCAAACATCTCGGATACAAGGTGCGTTATGTGCGCAACATTACGGATGTGGGCCATCTGGAACACGATGCCGACGAGGGCGATGATAAAATTGAGAAGAAAGCCCGTCTGGAACAATTGGAACCGATGGAGATAGCTCAATATTACACCAACCGCTACCACGATGCCATGAATGCGCTGAATGTACTGCCGCCTAGCATCGAACCGCATGCTACGGGGCATATCATCGAACAGGAAGAACTCGTCAAGCAGATTCTTGCCAACGGTTATGCTTATGAAAGTCAGGGCAGTGTATACTTCGACATAGAGAAATACAACAAAGATCATCACTATGGCATCCTTTCAGGCCGCAATCTGGATGATGTCATCAACAACAGTCGTGAACTGGGCGGTGTGGGCGAGAAGCACAATCAGGTCGACTTCGCCTTATGGAAGAAGGCACAACCTGAGCACATCATGCGCTGGCCGTCTCCATGGAGCGACGGTTTCCCCGGTTGGCACTGCGAGTGCACTGCCATGGGACGCAAGTATCTCGGCGACCACTTCGATATTCACGGTGGAGGCATGGACCTTGTCTTCCCTCACCACGAATGTGAGATAGCCCAGGCTGTGGCCAGTCAGGGCGACCAGATGGTAAAATACTGGATGCACAACAATATGATCACGATCAACGGACAGAAGATGGGTAAGAGTCTGGGCAACTTCATCACACTGGAGCAGTTCTTCACAGGCAACCATCCTTCTCTCGACAAGGCTTACTCGCCTATGACGATCCGTTTCTTCATCCTGTCTGCCCACTACCGTGGTACGGTCGACTTCTCCAACGAGGCTCTGTTGGCCAGCGAGAAGGGACTTGACCGTCTGCTCACGGGTATCACAGACCTCGGCCGCATCAATGCGGAGAAAGCCAGTGATGCCGAGGTGACCAAGTTTGTCACAGAACTGCCGCAGCGCTGCTACGACGCGATGAACGACGACTTGCAGACACCTATCGTCATCAGTTATCTGTTTGAGGCCTGTCATCTGATCAACACGATCATCGACCACAAGGCAAAGATAAGTGCCGACGACCTGCAGAAATTGAGCGACACGATGCATCTCTTCGCTTTCGACCTACTGGGACTGAAAGAGGAAAAGGGCAACAACAACGAAGCCCGCGAAGAAGCTTACGGCAAAGTGGTAGACATGGTACTCAACCTCCGTGCGAAAGCCAAAGCTGATAAAGACTGGGCTACAAGCGACCAGATACGCGATGCGCTGAGCGAAGCCGGTTTTGATGTAAAAGACACCAAAGACGGATGTACCTGGCGACTGAACAAATAAATTGATTCTCTCTACAAATTATATTGCGCCCCAAAGTTGTAAAAGACCTAGGGGCGCATTCTTTTTTTTCGATAAAAAACATCGCAACATCGCTATCGCCCTGTTTATAGGGATTAAGGCAGATTCATAACATAATACTACATCACAGAATCATCACAATTTTGAATTTTCATATAATGGATCATGATTAGTAGGACTAGTATTTCTATTTTATCCCCAACGTTCCGGTACAAAATTTAGGCCTAAAAATGTTGCAAACTCAGTGGTTTTGATCACCAATCCCACCGTTTTCGAAAGAGATTTAGGCCTAAATTTTGTCCATCTCCATCGTAAAAGTAAGACAAAAGTACCATTTCTGATGATGTTCTTTCATCGTTTTATGAGGTTACCGTCTGTGGTAAAAAAGTATATACCCCTTATTCGCAACAATTTACATCATACTGATACGTTATGACGTTTATTTTTCATTTTTCTACTCCTTCGCCAGGTATACAGCAATGGTTTTCAGACGGAAGTAATTCTCCGACATATACATCAGTCCTTTATATGGATTGTCTGTGCCCCACGAATTCTTACAGATGAAGTAATGCTTGCCCGTCTTATCTCTGGCTATGCCTATAATCTCCATGCAATGGTCGTCGGTGGTAAAAAACCTTTCAAAAGACAGTTGTCTCTTCTGTTGGGTAATCACAGCACGCTCGTCCATCAGTCGGGCTACACCTTGAGAAAAGGAGAAGCCAGGCTCACTTATATCTCCTTCCCAACAAATACTATGATGATTTCGCAGTGCGTTGACTACACGCGTCTCCAGAGTATCTATCGGAATATTATAAAACCGGTTCTGTTCCCAATTGTCAGGCACTTCCAGGACGAACGACTGATTGAAAGGATGATGGGTATAACTGGTGAGGGCGACATACTCGTCACTGCGGCATATACTGTGCGCAAACTCAAGTGGGGTATATTCGGCACCGAGCATGAACACATGTATGGGCGACGGTCCCAAGGCGTCGTCGAGCGCACTCTCCACGATATCCTCCGTAGTCTGCAATCCAGCACCTCTGCCGATTGCATTGTCAGCAATATATCGGAGTTTGTTGCCCACTACCTTACTGTTCGTATCATCGGCATCCTTATAAGCATCATAAGGCATCGCTCCATACGCCTCTATGGTATTGATAAGCGTCTGTCCCACTCCCCGGTCGGAAAACCGGATCTGTCCACCAGACAGATAATATCTACGAAACTCGTCTTTCAACCTGTTTCTCAACACATAAGCGACAGAGAGGTTGACAGAGTCGCCACGCTGTATATGTTCACTTTCGATAGTGGCAAGCATCGCATAAGCCCAACAGTCACTGCTGCGCTCCTGATTTTTCACCGGTGTAATCCTATTAATGGTTTCGATGGTGAAGTTCTCCTTATTGTATTTAGTCTGTCGACAACCGATAAATAACAGAGCCGTACAGCATAATACCAGATATACATTCCTTTTCATGATAGCAAAGTTACTGCAATTTGAGAGCAGAACAAAATAATTAGTCCATTAATTGTGCTGTGTGCGAACACAAATAATTGATTTAGGTCAAAAAAGGGGCATGTTTTCTGATAAATGATGCCCTTTCTATTGACACGAGACAAAAAAGTGCTTACCTTTGCAATGTCAAAAGGAAATAAATCTCAATAGTAAAGGTTTTCAGAGAGGTAAAAATAAGGATTGTACAGGACAACAAAAGGTAAACGAGATAAGGATAACAGAATGCCGAAAGGCAAATTAAAATGAGAAAGGAAAAAGATGATGACAGGATTAACAATGATTTGCGGATTAGCAGCAATATTTTTCGCAGCTGCCGCTTGGATTGAAGGAACTCTTGGAAGTAAAAAATAATCTTCCAAGATTTAGTTAGAAAGAGAGAGAGAATAAAATAATAACAGCGCGATTTCGTATATACGAAGTTGCGCTGTTTTTTTGTTATCCTAATCTCCTTACCTTATTCAACTAATATCCTATTGAGGGGGCTTTTCTTAACATTACTAACACCTAGTCAAAAATTACTTTTGTTTTATGGGATCTAATACATCTATTCTTATTATTACGAGATTGTTTGTTCTGTTTCATCTTGTATATTATCTTATGAGGCCTTTTCTTGACGTCCTGTCGGCATTCAATCCTTGCATGACTGACATTGACTCTACCACGATGAGCTTTGATATTGTGTGAATTAGCAGATAATGTCATCATCAGAGCTGCAACGATAGCAATCAAAAAACGTTTCATATTCTTCTTCTGTTTTAATTATTTTACTTTCCGTTTAATTGTCAATTGGTTATTTGTTCCTTTTGACATTGCAAAGGTGCGACAAAAAGTGATGCCAAGAAAGTGATTTTCCCTAAACTGACAAGGGGAAATTCCTATTGTTGATAGGGAAATGGGAAAAGAAACTTTGTTATTTATTTTGTACTACTCTCAAATTACAGTAACTTTGCACCCGATGAAAGAAAAAATATCTGATTTCGAAATTATGGCGCCTGTCGGCTCACGCGAAAGTCTGGCTGCTGCCATTCAGGCCGGCGCTGATTCTATATACTTCGGTATAGAGAAACTGAATATGCGCGCCCATTCGGCTTCCACATTCACAATCGACGACCTACGCGAGATTGCGGCTACTTGCAACGAACATGGTATCAAGACTTACCTCACGGTTAACACGATTATCTATGGTGAGGACATCCCTCTGATGCACGAAATCATCGAAGCTGCACACGAGGCTGGTATATCGGCTGTGATAGCCAGTGATGTGGCTGTGATGAACTACTGCAACCAGGTGGGTGAAGAGGTGCATCTGTCTACCCAACTGAATATCTCTAATATAGAGGCACTGAAATTCTATGCACAATTTGCAGACGTAGTGGTTCTGGCACGTGAACTGAACATGGATCAGGTGGCTGAGATCTACCGTCAGGTGTGTGAGGAAAATATCTGCGGTCCTTCGGGTAAACGGATACGGATTGAAATGTTCTGTCACGGTGCGTTGTGCATGGCTATCAGCGGCAAATGCTATATGAGTCTCGACAATACCGGACGCAGTGCCAACCGCGGCGAGTGCATGCAGATATGCCGCCGTTCGTATACGGTAACCGATACGGATACTGGAGCTCAACTGGAGATTGACAATAAATATATCATGAGTCCGAAAGACCTGAAAACAGTTCGTTTCATCGACCGCATGATGAAGAGTGGCGTCAGGGTATTCAAGATAGAAGGACGAGCACGCGGACCTGAGTATGTACAGACCGTCATCAGTTGTTACAAAGAGGCTATACAGAGTGTTCTCGACGGTACTTTCACCGAAGAGAAGAAAGACGGTTGGGACAAACGGTTGGCTACCGTATTCAACCGTGGTTTCTGGGATGGTTATTACCAGGGACAGAAACTGGGCGAATGGAACAAGCATTATGGCAGTTGCGCTACAGAAAGAAAGGTGTATGTAGGCAAGGGTATGAAATATTTCAGTAAACTGGGTGTGGCTGAATTTGCCATCGAGGCTGGAGAATTCAGCGTCGGTGACAAGTTGCTTATCACCGGACCGACGACCGGAGCCGTCTATCTCAATGCCGACGAGATACGATTCGACCTCAAACCAGTGGAAACAGCCAGCAAAGGACAGCGCATATCCATTCCCGTACCTGTAAAGATACGTCCCAGTGATAAATTGTACAAGATGGTGAAAACGGAAATAGACAATGATTAGAAAAGTGGAAATACGTGATGCCAAAGCCATCAACGAGATTTATAGTAAGTACATCACGGATACGTCTATCACCTTTGAAACAGAAACACTGAGTGATGAAGAGATGCTTTCGAGAATCAAGGAGTTAAAAGCGGAAGGTCCCTATTTGATCTATGAGGAGAATGGGGTTTTACTGGGTTACTGTTATGCTCACCCGTGGAAATCGAGAGCAGCCTATTCCAAGACTTTCGAGACTACAGTATATCTTTCACCTGAAAACAAGGGCAGAGGTATCGGTACCAAACTGATGAAGCGTCTTATATCAGAATGTCGACAGCATGGTATCCATGCACTTATAGCCTGTATCACTGCCGGCAATGAAGAGAGCAACCATCTGCATGAAAAACTAGGATTCAAACAGGTATCCCGTTTCGAACAGGTAGGTATGAAGTTTGACAACTGGCTCGATGTGGTGGATTACGAATTGATAATAGAATAAAACTTATATGAATATGACAATAAACGAGGAACAGGATGAGGTAGTAGAGGAGTTTTCCGACTTCACCGACTGGATGGACAAGTATCAGTTGCTTATAGACTTGGGCAACGAAGAGAAACCATTAGACCCGAAATACAAAGTAGAAAGTAATCTGATAGACGGTTGTCAGAGTCGTGTATGGCTACAAGCTGATTATGAAGACGGAAAAATCGTATTTTCAGCAGAAAGCGACGCTCTGATCGTAAAAGGCATCATCGCCCTGTTGATCCGTGTACTGAGCGGTCATACACCTGATGATATACTGAATGCCGACCTTTACTTTATCGATAAGATAGGACTTAAGGAACATCTGTCTCCTACCCGCAGCAACGGTCTGTTGGCTATGATGAAACAGATGCGTATGTATGCACTGGCTTTCAAAACCAAAGAAGGATGAGAAAGTTACGCACCATAGAGATGCACCGACTGTCGGTGGAACAGTTTAAGGAGTCGACCAAGATGCCTCTTATTGTCGTTCTCGATGATGTGCGCAGTCTGTACAACGTGGGCAGTGTATTCCGGAGTTGCGATGCTTTCCGTGTGGAAGCCATCTATCTGTGCGGTATCACAGCCTGTCCGCCAAACCCGGAGATACACAAGACTGCTCTTGGCGGTGAAGACAGCGTAGACTGGAAATATTTCAAGACGGCGGCAGAGGCTGTAGAGTCGTTGCATGCCGACGGTTTCACCGTCTATTCTATCGAACAGGTGGAAGGCAGCACCAAATTACAGGATTTCGAACCTGCCGACGGCAAAAAATACGCCATCATCTTCGGCAACGAAGTGAAAGGTGTACACCAGGAGGTTGTAGACATGAGCGACGGGTGTCTGGAAATACCGCAGTTCGGTACCAAACACTCGCTCAACGTATCAGTTACGGCAGGAATCGTCGTATGGGATTTCGCCAGTAAGATGATTTTATAAATACTTATTCCTTGTATGCCGCTAGTTTAGCGTTATAGTAATTTTCCACATCTTTCCAATGATAATAAGGGGCTATATCTGTCTTTACAGGTATGGTAACCTCATTCTCATTCAGCAGAATCTTAACCAGCACATCCTTGTCGTTCACATTCTTACGATAGAAGATAAACTGCAGATTGGCTGCCATCGGCACAATATTATACAGACGCCATCCCTTAACATCCACATCATCCAGATTATCTATCTGTTGGTCGAAACCGTTGATACCCATCAGACAAACCAACGGCATCACCATGGAATCATGACCGAAACGGAGGGTGGCACCCGGTTTAGGCAAAGCTATACAACTGTCAGCCTGACTGATGATATTGTGGAGCAGATTGCGTTGAGAATACGGCATTTTGCCATTGGTATAAGGATTCACACCGAAATGAATAAACCACCATAAGTTAGTCGCACGCCATCCGTCATACAGTTCATCATTCGTAAAGATATCATACATGGATATCTGATGGCGTGATTCGACATTCTGAAGAACGGTAGCCAGTTCGAACAACTGGTAACGGAGCTTATCGGCATTGACATGCTTGTTGACATAAGCAGTATCATTGAACAGACGACTCATCAATGGACCAGATTTGACATTCTTGATACTCCATTGCTTAAAAAGACTGTCGGCGATGCTGCCCTTGACCAGTTTATTCAGTTTACGGTCATCCTGATTCATATAGTACATATCATGTTCGCTGGCATCATGGGTGATTTTCAGTTTGGGATTCATCGTAAGCATCTGTTGCAGTTCGTTCTCCATCGACAGAATACAACGGATGACAATGGTACTCCTGGCATTGATAACCGCACTGTCGGCAAACACCTCAGGGAATCTTTCCATCATCCTCTTCGCGATACCCTTATGCTGCTGGGCACCAAGAGGAGTCAACTCGCCATAACGGTTCATCGCTTCATCACTCATCATTCTGACCTTCTCCAGCACTTCGCATCCCTTGGACGTGAGTTTACCCTTCTCTTCAGCCTTCTCTAATGTCTCCAACGGTTTGGCGTAATCACTCTCATCGATAAGGAATCGTGAACCGTGACGACCGTAATGACTGATGTAGAAAGGATGCTCGCCTGCTGGTGCAGGTGTAAGAGCCTTCTGCGGTCCCGGATAAGCGTAATAAGTACTACCAGCCAACTGATGATTAGCTGCGATGTCTTTCTTTGACTGTTGGGCTGAAACTGAAATAACGAGTCCAAAAACCAACATTGATATGACTGTTCTTTTCATAATAGTGATAATTATCTGTGCAAACTTACTCATTTTTTTTGAATCGCCTAGTATTAAAATGCTTTTTTCTTCATTAAAAATAAAGCATCATTGTAGCAGATAAAAGAATTTATGTGTATATTTGCATTCAATTGCAATTAAATAAAAGGATTATGGCTAAATCTTCATTATGGTCAGACGAATACTGGTTGCTGATTATGCAACTGTATCTGCGCAAACCTGTTGGTGTGAAACCGCTATATGATAAGAAAACGGTGGACCTGAGCATAGAACTGCATATACAGCCCGACGAGATTTTCCGTAGGATGTGTACGCTGGCAAATATGGATACGCCCAGCGTGGAGAGACTATGGGAGACTTATGGCAATAATCCTAACAAACTGCAGCGTGAGGCGAAACTGCTCAGACAGATGAACGGTTTCAGTAATGCTGAATCCTTTTATAAGGACGTGGAACTGAAGGAGACGTTCGAAAAAGATTTCAAACCGCTTGACGAACATGAAGAACTCAAACCGGTGATGCTCATTCTGATTCTCGACTTATACTTCCGTCTCACACCGATAACCATGGTAGCTGAGACGCCTGAGATTATGGAACTGGCACGGTTGATGAAGATAAAACCGTCACAAGTGGCTGATATCATGGAATTGTTCCAATATTGCGACCCTTATCTTAACCGTGAAGACTTTATCATCAATCCTCTCTTGCTCGAATGCCAGAAGATTTGGAACAGATTCGGAAATATGGAACCTGAAAGACTGGAGTCTTTCGCCAGTCAACTGATGAATTACTTCAAATAAGATACATCATGGCGCAGAGTCTTATACAAACACAGGCGCAACAACAGGCGCAACTTCAGAAACTTTCTCCGCAACAGTTGTTGCAGGTGAAACTGATGGAGCTGCCTATTAATGAACTGGAACAGCGTATAAGTACTGAGATGTATGCCAATCCCGCACTGGAGAGCAGTAATCATACCGACGACAACGAAAGTTTTACTCCACAGGAAGAAAACGAAGGTTTCGATGATTACGAAGCCAACAGCGAACGCGAAGAACGACAGTCGGCCCTGAACGAAGCTCTCGAAAACATGAGCAAGGATGACGAGATGCCTGTTTATAATGGCGGTAATGGTTCGCAAAACGGTTTCAACGAAGTGATCTACGGTGATTCCGTTTCTTTCTACGACAAACTCAACGAGCAGATGAGTGAGATAGAACTCACAGACAAACAACAGCAAATCATGGAATATCTTATCGGATCACTCGATGATGACGGACTGCTCAGAAAGAACCTCGGAGATATCGGCGACGAACTGGCCATCAATTATTATATCGACGCTTCTGAAAAGGAAATAGAAGATACGTTGCATATACTGCAAACTTTCGACCCGGCGGGCATAGGCGCCTGTTCATTGCAGGAATGTCTGTTGCTGCAAATCAAACGCCGTGAAGATTCTAAAGCCAAAGAACTCATGCTTAAGATTATAAGCAAGTATTTCGAGGAATTCACAAAGAAACGGTGGGATAAGATACAACAGCATCTTGATATATCCGACCTGCAGGCTAAAGTCCTGGCCGATGAACTGCGTAAACTGAATCCGAAACCCGGTGCTTCTCTCAGTGAATCGATAGACAGAAGCATGCAACAGATAACGCCCGACTTTATCGTAGAAACAGATGATGACGGAAACATCACCTTCGGACTTAACGACGGTAACGTACCCGAACTGCATGTTTCACCCTCGTTTGCCGAATCGATGGACGAGTTCCAGAACAACAAACAGAATATGAGCAGACAGGTGAAGGAGGCACTGCTGTATACCAAGAAGAAGATAGACGCCGCGCAAAGTTTCATCGATGCCATCAAACAGCGCAAACATACGCTGTATATCACCATGAAGGCTATCATACAAGTACAACATCGATTCTTCGAAGACGGTGACGAGGCCTCTCTCAAACCGATGATTCTGAAAGATATTGCCGACAAGACAGGACTTGACATATCTACGGTATCACGTGTGAGCAACAGCAAATATGTACAGACAAAATGGGGAACCTTCCCTCTGAAATTCTTCTTCAACGACAGTTATGTGACTGAAAACGGAGACGAACTTTCCACCCGTCAGATTAAGATTGCATTACAGGAGATTGTAGACAACGAAGATAAGAAACATCCCATGAGCGATGACGCACTGAAAGAGATATTAAACAAGAAAGGATATCCTATAGCAAGACGCACGATAGCCAAATACCGTGAGCAACTGGGGATACCTGTGGCAAGATTAAGAAAATAGTAAGTTATGACTAGAAAAGAGAGAGAAAGGAAAATTATTCTTACGGCAAGAGTGACGAGTATGGTATTTACACCATTCTATCTTCCGATATTAGGACTGATAGCTTTGTTCTATCTGAGTTATCTGAGTCTGCTGCCTTGGTCGTACAAACTATTTGTACTGGCTATGGTTTATCTGTTCACCATATTACTGCCAACATTCCTGATACATCTGTACAGAAAGTATCAAGGTTGGTCGCTGATAGAAATGGCGATAAGGGAACGGCGTATGATACCATACATCATATCCATCTTATGCTATTTCACCTGCTATTATCTGATGAACGTGATGAATATGCCACGGTTTATGGGCAACATTCTGGTGGCGGCACTGGTGATACAGATGGCATGCGCACTGATCAATGTTTGGTGGAAGATTTCCACACATACGGCAGCCATCGGGGGCGTGGCGGGAGCATTGATAGCTTTCTCGCTGATCTTCGGGTTTAACCCTATCTGGTGGTTGTGCCTGGTCATCATCCTGGCAGGGATGGTAGGAACAAGCAGAATGATTCTCCGCCAGCACTCGTTATCCCAGGTTATCACCGGATTCGGCATCGGACTGGTCAGTGCCTTCTGTGTGTTACTATTCGCATAAACAGATATAATAAACAATTAAATATATAAAATATGAAACCATTAGTAAGCATCATTATGGGCAGTACAAGTGACCTGCCTGTCATGGAGAAAGCATTCAAGTTTTTAGACGAGATGCAGATACCTTTCGAGGTCAACGCACTTTCAGCCCACCGCACACCTGATGCAGTGGAAGAATTTGCCAAAGGAGCCAAAGACCGCGGCATACAGGTCATCATCGCCGGAGCCGGTATGGCTGCCGCCCTGCCTGGTGTCATTGCAGCTTCCACCACACTGCCTGTTATCGGTGTACCTATCAAGGGCATGCTCGACGGACTGGATGCCATGCTCAGTATCATACAGATGCCTCCTGGTATTCCTGTTGCCACAGTAGGCGTAAACGGTGCCCAGAACGCTGCCATCCTGGCTGTCGAGATCATGGCACTGGGCAATCAGGAGATTGCCGACAAGATAGCTGCCCATAAAGCAGGACTTGGCGCCAAAATAGAGAAAGCCAATAAAGACTTGGCTGAAATAAAATATCAGTATAAAACGAATTAATGGCAGACTTGTTCAATTATCACAGACGCGAATCGTCTGTAGTGAATGTTGGCGACACGCCGTTGGGTGGAGACAATCCGATTCGTATCCAGTCGATGACCACTACTTCTACCGATGATACCGAAGGGAGTGTGGCTCAGGCTAAACGTATCATCGATGCCGGTGGCGAATACGTTCGACTTACCACCCAGGGTGTACGTGAGGCAGAAAATCTGAAAAACATCAACGCTGCGCTGCGTAAAGACGGATATACCACCCCGCTCGTTGCGGATGTACATTTCAATCCCCATGTGGCCGAAGTGGCCGCCCTGTATGCGGAGAAGGTACGTATCAACCCGGGCAACTATGTAGACCCTGCGCGCACATTCAAGAAACTGGAATATACCGATGAAGAATATGCTGCTGAACTGCAGAAGATTGAAGCGCAACTGATTCCTTTTCTGAACATCTGCAAAGAGAATCATACAGCAATACGTATCGGTGTGAACCACGGTTCACTGTCCGACCGCATCATGAGTCGTTACGGCGACACACCCGAAGGCATTGTGGAAAGTTGTATGGAGTTCCTGCGCATCTGCAAACGCGAACAGTTCAACGACGTAGTGATCTCCATCAAGGCCAGCAACACCGTCGTTATGGTTCGTTCGGTACGTCTGTTGGTCTACTGCATGGACAAAGAGGATATGCACTATCCCCTTCATCTCGGCGTGACCGAAGCCGGTGACGGCGAAGACGGACGCATCAAGAGTGCGGTAGGTATCGGAGCTCTTCTGGCCGACGGCATAGGCGACACCATCCGTGTGTCACTGAGCGAGGAACCGGAGGACGAAATCCCTGTAGCACGTCATCTCGTGGATTATATCTCACAACGTACAGGACATCTGCTTGTACCCGGTGATGAATGTAAGGATTTCGACTATCTGCGTCCGGAACGCCGCAAGACCATCGCTGTGGAGAATATCGGTGGTGAGAATGTGCCTGTTGTCATCTCCAACAAGATAGCAGACAAGACTGAACCATACCAGCCCGACTATATCTATGTAGGTGGACAGATGCCCGCTAACCCTGACCCGCAACAGAAATATATCGTCGATTTCAACGTATACCAGGAAATGGCGGAGACTGATGCGGAATCGGTGAAGAACATATTCCCGATATATCCCTATAATGCCACCCCGTTTATCAGTTACAGCAATGCCACTCTTAAATTCCTCGTACTGCAGTTTGGCGCCCCCAGTGACGAATACCTGCCATGCCTGAAACAGCATCCGGAGATTGTGGTGGTATGTGTCAGCAACCATCAGAACCGCTTGGGCGACCAACGTGCACTGGTGCACGAATTGATGTCTGTCGGTATCCAAAACCCCGTAGTGTTCTGTGAGATGTACAGACATTCACAAGCCGAAAAGAGCGACTTCCAACTGGAATCCGCCGCTGACATGGGTGCTCTGATGTTCGACGGACTCACAGACGGTATCTGGTTGATGAACGACGGAGACATCCCGTCGACCGACATCAACGCCACGGCATTCGGTATCTTGCAGGCAGCCCGCCTGCGCACCAGCAAAACTGAATATATCAGTTGTCCGGGATGTGGACGCACACTCTACGATTTGCGCAAGACGATAGCCCGTATCAAAGACGCTACCAAAGACATGAAAGGTCTGAAGATAGGTATCATGGGATGCATCGTCAACGGACCGGGCGAAATGGCGGATGCCGACTACGGTTATGTAGGAGCTGCCCGTGGCAAGATATCTCTCTACCGCAAAAAGGTATGTGTGGAAAAGAATATACCGGAAGATGAAGCAGTGGAAAAACTGCTCGAACTCATCCACCGGGACAAAAAGGAATAAAAGGAGTTTATCTGAATCAATCAATTGAATACAAACAAAACAAAAACGCTTAAAAATGGAAAAGTACTTTGCCGACGAACTGCGCTATGACGGTGGTATGACATACAACCGCTGCGGAAAGAGTGGTATTCTACTGCCGAAAGTGAGTCTGGGATTCTGGCATAATTTCGGTGGTGTGGACGATTACGACAGGAGTCGTAAGATAACACGCTATGCTTTCGACCACGGAATCACCCACTTCGACCTTGCCAACAATTACGGTCCTCCTTACGGTTCGGCCGAAGAGACCATGGGACGGTTGATGGACGACGACTTCCGACCTTACAGAGACGAACTCTTCATCAGTAGTAAAGCAGGTTATGACATGTGGGCGGGACCTTACGGCAATTGGGGTTCGCGCAAATATATGATAGCCAGTCTCGACCAGAGTCTGAAACGTATGCACCTCGACTATGTAGACCTGTTCTACAGTCACCGGTACGACCCTGAGACACCGCTTGATGAAACACTGCAGGCACTTGTTGACATTGTGAAAGCCGGTAAGGCATTGTATGTAGGTATATCGCGCTGGCCACTCGAAGCCTTGAAATTCGCGACTAAATATCTGCGCGACCGGGATGTACCGTTGCTGATCTATCAGGGACGACTCAACCTCATCGACCGTGCACCGCAGGAAGAAGGTATACTCGACTATTGCGCGGAACAAGGTATCGGATTCATCTCCTTCTCACCGCTCGCCCAAGGACTGCTCACGGACAGATATCTGAACGGCATCCCACAAGAGAGCAGAATGTCTAAAGGGAAGTTTCTGAAGAAAGATATACTGACACCCGAACTTCTTGACAATCTGAAACGCCTCAACGGTATAGCCCAAGGACGCAACGAGACATTGGCAGAAATGGCATTGGCATGGATACTGCATCAGAAAGGTGTGACCTCTGTTCTGGTCGGCGCAAGCAGCACGGAACAGTTGCAGAAGAATCTGAAATGTATCAATGCAGAACCTTTTACAGATAAAGATGTCTGATTTTGTCCTCATTTCTACCGATTTAGAAAAAAAAAGCGTATTTTTGCAGTTTATAAATTATTGCACTCATGATATTATTAAGTTTTGATACTGAAGAATTTGACGTACCTCGCGAGCACGGGGTGGATTTCCCTCTTGACGAGGCGATGAAAGTCTCCGTGTATGGTACGAACAAGATACTCGACTGTCTGAAAAAGAACAACGTCAGAGCCACATTCTTCTGTACAGCCAATTTTGCTAAGAATTCCCCTGAGACCATGAAACGTATCATGGACGAAGGTCATGAGGTAGCTTGTCACGGTGTAGACCATTGGCAACCGAAAGCCAGCGATGTGAAAGAATCCAAGAAAGTGATAGAGCAACTGACGGGGCGCACCGCCTACGGTTATCGCCAACCGCGTATGTTTCCTGTTTCCGACGAGGATATAGAGAACGAAGGGTTCAGATACAACTCTTCCCTGAACCCTGCTTTCATACCGGGCAGATATATCCATCTCACCTGTCCCCGCACCTGTTTTATGAGAGGCAAAGTATTGGAGATTCCTGCATCCGTTACACCGTGGATCAGATTCCCGCTGTTCTGGTTGGCATGCCATAATCTGCCTACGGCCCTTTACCATTGGATGATAAGACGTGTGCTGAATCACGACGGATATTTCGTTACCTATTTCCACCCATGGGAATTCTACGAACTCAAGCAGCATCCTGAGTTTAAGATGCCTTTCATCATCAAGAACCATAGTGGTAAAGGTATGGAAGAGCGACTTGACACACTGATCCGCATGCTCAAAGGCAGAGGATTTGAATTTATTACCTTCTCGGAATTTACAGAAATCAAAACAGCAGAACTACAAAAAGCATCCAGATAATGATTAGACTAGCTATCGTATCACCTTGTTACAACGAGGAAGAAGTACTTGAACAATCGGCAAAGAGACTGACCGCCTTATTCGACGACCTCGTCGCCAAAGGTAAGATCTCAAAAGATAGTTTTTCACTTTTAGTCAACGATGGCAGCAAAGATTCCACATGGGATATCATCACCCGTCTGCACAAGAGCGATGCCCGCTTCAAAGGTCTCAACCTGGCCCGTAACGTAGGTCACCAGTCGGCCATCATGGCTGGTATGATGACAGCCAAAGAGTGGGCTGATGCCGTCATCACGATAGATGCCGACCTGCAAGACGATCTCAACGCCATCGAAAAGATGATAGACGACTATGCCAACGGTTACGACATCATCTATGGGGTGAAGGTTTCACGTACAGCCGACCCGGTTCTCAAACGGATGTCGGCAGTAGCATTCTACAAGTTGCAAAGCAGGATGGGTGTGGAAAGCGTCTATAATCATGCCGATTTCAGATTTATGAGTAAACGTGTGCTCGACACGTTGGCTAAATATCAAGAGAAGAATCTGTATCTCCGGGGACTGATTCCGATGCTCGGATTCCCTTCCACAACGGTGGATGATGTCATCTCTGAACGTACGGCAGGCGTTTCCAAGTATACCTTGAAGAAAATGATGAATCTGGCACTCGACGGCATCACGTCGTTCTCTGTCAAACCGATATACGGCATCATGTATCTGGGTATCATCTTTTTGATTATCAGTTTCTTCATTGCCATTTACGTAGTACATGCCCTCATTATCCACACAGCCGTTCACGGTTGGGCATCACTGATGCTGTCTATCTGGTTCGTAGGAGGCGTCATATTGATTTCCGTGGGTGTTGTCGGACTATATGTGGGTAAGATATACAAGGAAGTGAAAGGACGCCCTCTGTACAATATTAAAGACGTTCTGAACGAGGATGATAAGTAAGGTAAAGGAAATCATAGCCAGCCATCCCGACTGGCAGACAAAATTCTGGCAGTTTTTCCGTTTTGGTATTGTAGGTACGATCTGTTCCGCCATACACTACGGTGTCTATTGCCTCATCCTGCTCATAGCCAACTACAATATCGCCTACACCATAGGTTACCTCGTCGGTTTCCTGTGCAATTACGTACTTACCACTTTCTTCACCTTCAAGGACAAACCGTCATCGAAGAATGCAGTGGGGTTCAGTTTCAGTCATGTCATCAACTATCTTTTGGAGATAGGTCTACTGAACCTGTTCCTGTGGATAGGATTCGGTAAGTTTATATCTCCGATATTGGTCATGATCATCGTAGTACCGATCAATTTCCTGATACTACATTTCGTTTATACTTTCTCGCGTAAGAAATGATACAGATGTAGGTCCTGACCGTTTACACGTCTGTTGAAATCCTGAACTAAGACAAACTTATATCCTTTTTGGGTATAAGAAGGCAGGTCGGCCTTCGCATCTTCATCTCCGATAAGCAGGAAACCGCTGACCGGCTGTTCGTGATAAAAACTCCCGATACGGTTGTCGAGGTAGAAATTCAGTTCAAAATAATGCACCGGGTCACCTTTGGCCACAATACCTCCCTTGATATACTCATAGAGTTTACCCTTTTGCTCAGGGGCTAATCTGTTGATTTCGGCAGCTACCGGTTTTACCGATTTCGCATTGAGCACCACCGGTTTGTAAGTAGCGTTAACAGCCAGATAGACCGCCAGTACCATCACAATCATCCCATATATGGGTCCCTCTACTGTCTTGTTCGAACGGACATATTTCCACCAGTAGATACATAAGATTGTCGGAATTAATATCCATATCCACGACAACACGTCGCTGATATTGCGGAGAGCGTTGAGCATAGCGATGTTTTCAGCCGCATGGTGGCCATGAAACATCGTTTCCGGTATCAGTCCACATTTCACAACGATAAACGCCGCAAAGAGCAATATACCTACGACAGACAGGATACCGCCATAGATATCCAGCGACTTGGCACGCCTTGCAGCCAACCACAACATATATTTCGCAAGAAAATAGGTCAGGAACGGATACATAGGCATCAGATAGACACTGCGCTTACTCTGAGGTATGCAGTAGAACACGAATATCAGTACCGTGGCGAGCATCGAGAACAGATCCAGTGTGTCCATATTCTTCAACCAGGCAGTAAACTTACCCCATAGAGAAGAAGCGGGACCTTGAATTTTATGATAGTTGAGTCCGAACAATGATATCACAGCCAGGAGTGTCCATGGCAGATAACCGATAATCAGTGTCAATATGTTGTATGGCCAAGGATTCACACAAGAGTCGTAACTCATCGTATTGGTCATCCTCCCTATATTCTCCTCGTACATCAGGTCGATAAACGCCTGTCCTCCCTGCTTATAGGCAGCATAATACCAGATAGCCGGAATAATCAATGACATGATGGCGAAAAGGAACAGGGTAAAGAAAGCCTTGTAGAATTTCACCCCGCGCATCAACAGGAACACGCCCATCACAAGACAAGGGATAATCACACCCACCGGTCCTTTGGTTAGGGTAGCCAAACTCATCAGAAGTATCGCCAACCATGGTATGCCACGCAGATTCTTCTCGTACCACCTGAACAGACAATACAGAGAACAGACGGTAAGCATCGTCAGTACCATGTCCACACGACAGTTGCAACTGGCGCGTACCAGTTCCAGACTACTGAGCATCAGCAGTGCTGTGATAAAAGCCACCTTACTGCCCTTGCGCTTGCTGTAAAACAGGAACGTACACATGACCAATATAATAAAGGCGACGGCCGACGGCATACGAGATGTCATCTCGGTAACCTTACCGTTGATTTCAGAACAGGCAGCCACACACCAGTGGAAGAAAGGCGGTTTGTAAGCCATCTCACCACCATTGTTACGCGGCAGAATCCAGTTGCCGGTCTCTATCATCGTATATGATACGATCGACTCCCTCGGTTCACCCTTTGTATTGTAATCATACAATCCTAAAAACGGTATCACTGTCAGTATACTGATCAACAGCAACAACCAGAACGTCTTATGATTTGTCAGCAGTTTCATGGTTATTATTTCACTCTGGATGTTATCGGGTTACGTACCCCTTTCATATTTGTCATAAAAGCCTTGGCACTGCCGAAGCGCAAGAACATATCAAGGCGTATCGGAATGTGGTTGTCATCATCCGTGATAAAGAAACGCACAATCTCTTTCATGTTGCCGTCGTCCTCTTTTTCTATATAAGATAAGGTAAGGCAACGGTATTTTGCACCGTTATCGGCTTTGATGGTAGACTTGCCACGATATTTCAGGATGGCAGGAATCACATCCTTACCGTCGGCCAGAGGAATATTCACTACATGACCTACTTTCCAACTGGCGGGATCATAACTTCTCGCGCACAGGAATATATTCATCATATCATAGATGCAGTTTTTGTATTCGGCGTTTTTCCACTCATGCGTACCGTCGTTGTTCTGACGGTGCTGACGGAGATGGGTATTGCCGTTAGGGTACGTGTACCATATCTCATCCACGTAATACCGATCTCCTTCACGGGCTCCCTTACGGTAATACAACGGCACCATGTCTTCGCGCGAATAACAGAGCAGGGTATCGCGCAGCACGAAGAAGTTGTCCACACGATGATTGCCGCGCGTGATCAGACTCGCACGGTAGGCAGGTTTGCCATGATAACGGCTGAGTATCGTCTTCATCGAAGCGGTACCGGCTTTTACCCAAATAAACTTCCAGTTATAATATAGATTATAAGATAGGAATTCGCCCGACTTGAATGCCTGGTTATCTTCACTGCATTGTGAATATGAAGATACTGAAAATACCATTAATACTAATGATACTATAATTGATTTTATATATTTCATATCTTTTGATAATTATACTTTATTTTACCGAATTGGGGACATATATCAGTCCCAGACTCTTCGCTCTTTCCGCATTGCGGTTTTTCTGTTTCTTCTGCTGGTCCGGTTTCTGTTTCGTTATCTCCGACGGTTTCTGTTTCGCTGCATCGGTGGCATTGACATTCCAACTTTCGCTGATATCCCATTTCGCCTTGCATTCTATGATTCTTGGGTCGTAATACACCTTCTCAGCCTGTTTGTCGGCCTTATACAGTCCTGTGTCCCATATACCGTTGCCGTTATCATCCTCGAACGCGCGCAGATAGTATTTTTCAGGTTTGATATAATAGAAATCGGCCTGACCGCCTTTCGCTTTCACCTCTTTGACCACACCGTCCGACTTGTTCAGCAGTTGAACAATGACATTGTTGCCCTGTGTCCCCTGTATACTGACAAAGATTGAACCGTACGAATCCAGTGTCCTTACTTTCAACCCCTGTTTCATCGGGTCGGAAACCTTACCATAGATATCCCTGAACACAGCACTGTCCACTTCCAGACTATACTCGACGCCGGGCTTCCATTCACCTGTAATCTCATACGTGCGCGGTTGGGATGCGACGGCCTCAAACCTGAACGGCGCCTTATACCATAACGTATCGTGTTTGGAATACAGATGTATGCCTGCCGTGTCCAGACGGGCCAGAGGCGTAGGCAACTTGACCGTGATATTCTGGTCCGGATCTATCTCGCCCACATGACCGTATTCGGGTTTGAGTGCTTCTGGTTTCATCACAGTGTCATAAGGCTCATCATGTTTTTTCGCCTTCTCCTGTTTCTTCTGCCATTCCTCGGTCGCCTTAGCCAGTTTCTTCATCCGTTTGGCGTAAGGTTCCTTGGCCAGTATCTCCATTGTATCCGTCTTGTCATATAACGTGCCGGTACTGTCCGACGCCATATATTGCAGTTGCATCCTCAGTGTATCCTGATTACATAGCGCCGTATCCCGCAACCAATAAGTAATCGTATCATTCTTGGCGGTCGGTTCTATGATAAAAGCGTCCTTTTCATTGAAATTCAGTCCATGTATCACCGGCAACTTCTCATGACCATAACTGAAGAACAACGTAAACCGGTTCGGTTCGGTACGGTCGGTCTTGAGCAGATAGCGGTCGGTCAACGTTTCCGTGAAAGCCCTCAGCACCACATTGTCTGGGAAGAAATGCGTGTAGGGCACCTGTCTGATAGAATCGATGTGAAGGGAATCTTTCCATAATGTATCCGGACGGACATCGGGCTTACTATACGGATTGATAATATCATGGTTGAAGGCGATCATCTCGCTCTTCTGGTTAAACATATAATTGCCGTCTGCATCCTGGAGGGCGTACATACGGTAAGACCCCGGAGCGATACCTCTGATGACGAAATGTCCCCTGCTGTCGGTATGCGAAACGCGTAACAAGGGTGATTTGGAGAACACCGTATCAGACAAGTTGTTGTACAGACCCACCAGTATTCCCTTGATAGGTTCCAGATTCTGCGCGTTGAGTACATATCCTGATGTCTCCAACGTGTCTATCCTGTCACCGGTAGAAAAAGTGTATGTATAGTTACCCAACGGGTTACTTTCATTATTATCGGATATGGCATCCGAGAAATCGATCGTATAGGTGGTGTTCGGTTTGAGCGAATCCTTCAGTTCCACCACGATTCTCTTGCCCTCGCCTTTGATGTCGGGAGCTTCCAACTGCGGTGGAGAGACGACCACCTTTTCGGTAGGGTTGTCCAGTTGAATAAATTCATTGAAATAGATATATATCTTCTTCGACTTCACATTCGTCGCCTTGTCGGCAGGTGAAGAACCGACCACCCTTGGAGGGGTCTCATCGTACCAACCGCCGTCGGGTTGTCCCATTCTGGCACATGATAAGATGCAGAGCAGGCAGACGGATATATATATGTATTTAAGAAAATCCCTTTTTATCATCGTCAAATCGTATTATTCATATTGGAGTTCATCTCTAACATCTGTTCGATATACGAACGACTGTTGCTCAGACGCGGTATCTTATGCTGACCGCCCAGTTTACCTTTCGACTTCAACCAGTCATTAAACAGCCCCTTGCGCGCCTTCACTATCTCCAGATGCTGGAGCGTGATATCCTTAAAACGTTTGGCTTCGTAATCCGAATTGATTTCCTGAAGTTTCTTGTCCAGAATGTCGGCAAACTCATTGATGTCGGCCGGTTCCTTCGAAAATTCTATCAACCACTGATGCCTGCACTTCGCCTTGTCGTCCATAAACACGGGGGCGGCTGTATATTCCAACACTTCCGCACCGGTCTTCATACAGGCATAAGCCAAACTCTTCTCGGCGTTGTCCACGATCAGTTCTTCTCCGAAAGCATTGATAAAATGCTTCGTACGCCCCGTGATGACAAACTTGTACGGGTTGGTCGATGTAAAACTTACCGTGTCACCGATAATATACCGCCACAGTCCGCACGAGGTGGATATCACCATCGCGTAATTCTTTCCTGTCTCCACACCGCAGAGAGGAACCACTGTCGGGTTCTCGGTACCGAACTCGTCCATCGGGATGAATTCGTAGAACACATCATAATCGAGCATCAGCAACATCGAATGGTCTGATGGATCATCCTGTATGCCGAAGAAACCTTCACTGGCATTATATGTCTCCATATATTGCATCCGTGAAGAAGTGATCAATTGTTCATATTGCTGGCGGTAAGGCGTAAAGGCTACACCACCGTGGAAGAACACTTCCAGGTTGGGCCATACCTCGTCTATATGTTCCTTGCCTGATATCTCAAGTACCCTGCTGAGCACCGAAAGCATCCACGAAGGGACACCGCTGATGTTCGTCACATTCTTATGGAGTGTCTCATGGGCTATACGGTCGCGCTTCACCTCAAAGTCAGACAACAGGGCTGTCGCCTTCTTCGGTACTCTGCACAGATTGGCGAGCGGATTGATATTCTCTATCAGTATCGCACTCAGGTCGCCCACAAGACTGTTGGGAAGGTTGTAATTAGGAGAATGACTACCTCCCAGTATCAGACCCTTGCCGTCGAACATACGACTCCGGGGGTTATTGCGCAAATAGAGGGCTACCACATCCTTACCACCCTGATAATGGATATTCTGCAGACCGTCGCTGCTCACAGGGATAAACTTACTCTTATCGTTGGTGGTGCCGGATGATTTGGCATACCATTTCACGGCACCGGGCCATAGTACATCACTTTCACCATGACGCATACGGTCGATATCCTCTTTCAGTTCTTCGTAAGTGTTTAATGGTATATTCTTAACGAAATCATCATAACCGTTCATTGTCTGGAACAGATGATTTCGTCCGTATTCAGTATTCTGAGCACGATTTATCAGAGACTCCAACACATTTTTCTGCAGTATCTCCCCTTCGTTTATATGCCGCTGAAGTTCTCTCTGCCTAGGCAAAAACAACTTCTTCGCAATATTAGTTAAACTCATAACAACATCCTTTATTATGCAGGAAAATGTTTTATACTAAAACATAATACCGCAATCAATTCGCAAAGTTAGTCTAAACTTTTGTAAAAGAGCAAATTTTTACCTTTTTTATGTTACTGTTCAGAAAAAGCGGCAGCCTCCGCTTCCGCAATGATGTCTTCTCTTGTCTTTTCCTTAGGTGTCGCACTGATATCGGACAAGTCGAATTCATCATTTTCATTCTGTACGGGAGTCTTTTCCGTCTTCGCTTCCGTCTTCGCTTCTTTAACTGCAGCCACAGCGTCTTCGGTTTCCACTTCAACCTTTTCTTCCTGCGGGATGATAAAATCATTCTTCACCTCCGTCTCAGGCACATTCTCCACCGGTTCCTCCTCCTGTCGTGTACGCAATGTCTTTGCGGCAAAGACGGAGTCGATAAACTGCGGTTCTTTGCGAAGGCGGTCTAACGTGAGTTTGGAAGCCAACTGCTGACTTTCTTTCTTTGAGAATCCCTTTCCTTCGCTGCCGTCGAGACCTTCTATCACCACCTGATAGTTGAACACCGGACTGCCGTTTTCATCTTTGGTCTGTTCCAGCATCTTAAACTCTACGTTCACACGGTTCTTCTGACTCCACTCTATCAGTTTACTCTTAAAGTTGACCTCCTTATAGGCCACCTTGTCGATATTGATCAGTTGAGCCAGAATCCTGTTCTGCATAAAGTGCATACACGCATCATAACCGCGGTCGAGATAGATCGCTCCGACCAATGCCTCGAAAGCATTTCCTCCCATATAACTGTTATGAGAGGAACTGTGTCCTGACGACATGATCAGTCGTACGATACCCATCTCCTGGGCCAGTTTGTTTAATGTATCACGCTGTACGATCTTACTCCGGGTGTTGGTGAGGAATCCCTCACGCTTACCTTCGAAATGGCGATATACGATATCACCCACGATGGCATCAAGTATGGCGTCACCCAAAAATTCAAGACGTTCATTGTTGATAGGCTTACCTTTCTCATTCCTTTTAGCAATACTTTTATGCATCAGGGCAAGCTTATACAACTGTATATCATGCGGATAGAATCCGATGATAGAATATAAAGACGAATAAAGCTCCTTCTCCTTGCGGAAAGGGAGCTTTATTCTATCAATTATGTTACTCAGCATATTTCTTGAAAATAACACAAGCATTATGACCACCGAATCCGAAGGTGTTGCTCAGGGCTGCACGTACAGTACGTTTCTGAGCCTTGTTGAATGTGAAGTTGAGATTATAATCTATCTCCTCATCCTTATCATCCTCTTCATGATTGATTGTAGGCGGAATAATGTTGTCCTTAATAGCCAAGATACAAGCCATCGCCTCTACAGCACCTGCTGCACCCAGCAAGTGACCTGTCATAGACTTTGTTGAACTGATGTTCAACTTATAAGCTGCATCACCGAACACATCCTTTATTGCCTTAGCTTCCGATATATCACCCACATGGGTAGATGTACCGTGAACATTGATATAGTCGATATCCTCAGGTTTCATACCGGCATCTTCCAGAGCAGCCTCCATGACGAGCTTTGCTCCCAGACCTTCCGGATGTGAAGCTGTGATATGGTATGCGTCGGCACTTTCGCCCTCACCTACCATCTCAGCATATATCTTAGCACCACGAGCTTTGGCATGTTCCAGTTCTTCCAGAATCAGACAACCGGCACCTTCACCCATGATAAATCCGTCGCGACTGGCGCTGAACGGGCGTGAAGCGTGCTCCGGATCGTCATTACGTGTAGACAATGCGTGCATGGCATTAAAGCCGCCCACACCGCAACCGCAGATAGCCGACTCCGCTCCACCGCTTACAATGATATTCGCTTTACCCAAGCGGATCAGATTGAAAGCATCAGCAACAGCGTTGCTAGAAGAAGCACATGCCGATGTTGTGGTATAGTTAGGTCCATGGAATCCATAATGGATGGATATCTGACCTGCTGCTATATCAGCAATCATCTTAGGAATAAAGAACGGATTAAACTTAGGACCGTCTGCCTCATGTTGACCATAATATTTGATTTCTTCCTCGAAAGTACGGATACCTCCGATTCCGACACCGTATACTACGCCGATGCGGTTTTTGTCCTCCGTTTCCAAATCAATGCCACTGTCTTTTACACCCTGCATAGCGGCTATCATAGCCAACTGGGTGTAACGATCCATTTTGCGGGCTTCCTTACGGTCAATGAAATCATTCACGTTCAGGTTTTTTACCTCGCAAGCAAATTGTGTTTTGAAATTGGTTGTATCAAATTGTGTAATAGGTGCTGCTCCGCTAACCCCGGCAACCATGTTCTTCCATGTTTCCTCAGGATTATTGCCAACTGGAGTCACTGCTCCAAGACCTGTTACAACTACTCTTTTTAATTCCATATTAAATTTTAGGAATGATTATTTGGCGTTTTCCTCAATATAACTAATAGCATCGCCAACTGTTGCTATCTTTTCAGCCTTATCGTCTGGAATAGAGATACCGAATTCTTTCTCGAATTCCATGATCAACTCTACTGTATCCAAAGAATCTGCACCGAGATCATTTGTGAAACTTGCTTCTGGCTTAACTTCAGCCTCATCAACACCTAGTTTATCAACGATAATTGCTTTTACTTTTGATTCAATTTCTGACATAATTGTAATGTTTAAATTGTTAATAATTACTTTCTATTTTTGAATTTCGGGCGCAAAGTAACTAATTTTTCTTCAAGTACGCAAATATTTTTATCAAAAAACAACTTTTGTATGCACAAACTACCCCTATCTGTGCATAAAATTGAAGGTTTATTAAACAAAAAATAAAAATATTAGTATGATTGCTTACGTTTGTTCAATTTAAAAAATTCTCTTCTCAGAGGATAATTTCCTCTCAATTCCTCGAAACTCTCCGGATTGGATTTCAGGCGGTTGCTATCCAGCAGTGGATTGTATAAACCGAGGGAGTAATCATCAGCATCTCCTATGAACTGATAATTATAAGGTAGTTCGGGAGGCACGATATGGTAGGTGTTCTCTATATGGAAGAAGTCGCACAGCGCATCTATCACCATATTGTCGGCGTTCACCTTGCCGTCGGCCGAATATCCCGCGATATGCGGTGTACCTATATATACTTTGCTTAACAGCGTACGGTTGATATGCGGTTCGTCCTCCCATGTATCGACCACGGCATCCCTGATTCTCCCGTTGCTCAGGGCGTCGAGCAGTTCGTGGTTGTCCACCACCTGTCCTCTGCTGGTATTGATGATAAACGGTTGCCGGCATAACTTCCTGAAGAAGTCGTAATCGGCCAGATGCACCGTCTTGTATTTCCCACTCTTGATGAGCGGCACATGAAATGTGATCACGTCGCTCCGGCGGGCCACTTCCTCCAGACTGGCGAAGTCCATCTGCGACTTCCCCTCATCCTGCAAGGGCGGATCGTTGACGATGACATGGAATCCCATCTTTTCAGCCACTTCCTTTATTTTGATACCCACATGTCCGCACCCCACCACGGCCAGGGTGGAATTGTCGGGCACCAGTCCCTTGTGCCTCTGCAGCAGTATCAGTACCGAATGGATGTATTGGGCCACCGAACCGGCGTTGCATCCGGGACAGTTGACCCATCTGATACCGGCCTCCTCCAGATAATCCGTATCAAGATGGTCATAACCTATCGTCGCCGTGGCGATAAACTTCACCCGGCTCCCCTCCAGCAGCGACCTGTCACAGCGCGTACGTGTACGCACGACGAGCGCATCCGCATCCTTCACGTCGGCGGCGGATATCTCCGAACCTTTCACGTAGACGGCATCATCCGTTATTCTACTGATGACATTCCGGATATAGGGTATTTTATCATCTATCACAATCTTCATACTAAACGCAAAGGTAATACAAACTGTGATAATTACAAAATATAACAAGTTTTTATTGAAATAAATTGGTAAATTAAAAATTAATGAGTAGTTTTGCATATTTAAATCAATACAAATCAATAATGATATTTACAGAACTTTGCAACAACGTTTTCAACAAAGCAATTACAGATTATCATATCAAGGATAATATAGACATGCCTATCCATAACCCATACCCGGCCGGTTCCATCGAGAATACGCTATATCTCAAATGTTGGATAGACACCGTACAGTGGCATTTCGAGGATATTATCCGCGATCCGGAGATCAACCCCGACGAAGCCCTCTTGCTCAAGAGACGTATCGACAAGAGCAACCAGGACCGCACGGATCTGGTAGAACAGATAGACAGTTACTTCCGCAATAAGTTTCAGGACGTGCAGGTATCCCCTGCCGCCACCATCAATACCGAGAGTCCGGCCTGGGCGATAGACCGCCTGTCCATTCTTGCCCTGAAGATTTACCACATGCGTGAGCAGGCAGAGCGTCAGGACGCGTCGGCCGACCATGTCGCTAAGTGCCAGTCCAAACTGGATGTGCTTCTGGAGCAGCAGAAAGACCTGTCTACAGCCATCAATCAATTACTGGATGACATCTCGGCAGGAAGAAAATATATGAAAGTATATAGACAGATGAAGATGTATAACGATCCGTCTACGAATCCTGTATTGTATGGTGGAAACAAAAAATAGAATATGAAATCCGACCACATATTGATAATCCGCTTTTCCGCCCTTGGA
>NZ_CALMHT010000121.1 GCF_937863835.1 uncultured Prevotella sp. | reverse complement strand
CAGCTGACGGAAAGACATGGAAGGATTATCTGAATGATACTCGGCTGGAGATTACATGCGGTGAAGCTCCCTACCTTGTCAGCCGTTATGGAGCAATCAATGGTAAGCCTATTCCCCTGAAACGTCGCATCGGAATGCTCGATCGCAAAATGCGAATTGTTTGTGAACGAGCAGGCGAAGACTGGATGCACTACGCACAGATAGCATACCAGAATATTTATGGATTTGAGTGGCAGGGCGACAATCTTCTGATAGCCCGTGAAAACTTGCTCTATACCTTTATTGATTACTACGAAGATTACTTCGGAGAAAAGCCCGCCATAGATGATGTGAAGCATATTGCTGAAATCATTTCATGGAATATCTGGCAGATGGATGGACTCAAAGGAGTCATTCCGTGCAGCTGTCACGAAAAATCGACTGTCAATAATGACCTCTTTGGCGGACAGTCGGCAGTCAAGACCCAATGCCCAGGATGTGAAAAGAATGACATCACCAAGCATAACGGCATCTATTGTAAGATAATGGACTGGGAGAAGAATGAGCCAATCAGGTTTGTAAGTTTAATAAAGAAATAACAATATGGAAAATATAACAGTAAAGAATACAAATATTGCCATCATAAAGAATAAAGATACTGATTACATTTCGCTGACTGATATAGCGAAATATAAAACTAATGAGCCAAACGCGGTCATAGCGAATTGGTTACGTAATAGAAATACCATAGAATATTTAGGAATTTGCGAAACATTATATAATCCTAATTTTAACCCCCTCGAATTCGAGGGGGTTAAAATAGATGTATTGAACTGGAGACTCAAAATGGAATATATTGAATAATATAAAATAAAAGATGGTAACTCGTAAATACAGTTTTCAGTTTAAAAAAAGCATTATTTAGAATACAAAATAATTAAATAATTGTATTTTCTAAAATACAATTTGTATAATAGACTGGAACATCCGCAAGCTGAGCAGAAAAGGCACCATAGGTGTAGGAAAGACCACTAGGGGTCGAATTCGACCCCCTTTTATCAGACAGCAATAATAAAATATAAAGAACATTGGTTCTTGGAAAAACCTTTTTTGTTTCCAAATTTAAGCTATTTGCATGGCGATATTGTTCATTTTGATAAAAATCAATGCCTTTTTGACAATATTTTATATTGCGTATTGTAATTTACTTTGTATTTTTGCAACCGATTAAAAACTCTATTAACTAATAACTAATAACAAAATGACCTTAAACAATTTGAGGCGAATAATGGGATTGGTATCAATCCTGTTATTAACTATGACTGCACATGCAGCAACGATTACGGCGACATGGGATTTCGCCAATGTTAATCCATCTTCTTTATCGGGCGTATCCATTGAGGGTACTCAGGCCCATGTCACTTCCACGGTGTCTGATGTGTCGATGTATGTCATCGCAAAGTATGGAAAATTCGCACAGCGGACCAGCGATGCGCAGTTGAATGCCAAAACAGCCCTCCGCATTCCTGTGACATCTAATAGTGATGTGGTTACGGTAACATCTGATACAGGGTACCACAACTATACCGTAGGCGGTGTCGCTGCTACGGCTGATGTAACAGCACATACAGCCACATCAGCGGAGGTGACGGCAGGTTATGTCGTGATTTACGCAACTGCTAGCTCATATCTGCAGAAGATTACTGTAAAGCAAAACAATTATACAGCTACATCTTCTTCAAGTTCAGCAAGTTCTTCAACATCAACTACGGTAGTAAGCCAAAATTATTATAAGGTGACCGCAGGAAGTGTAAGTAGTCTTCTGGCAGCCATTACAAAAGCCAACAGCACCAATACATCTGCAAGTTCAGCTCGTTATTATATTTTTGTGCCAGACGGTACCTACAATTTAGGGACTACCTGCCTTACTACAGTGTCTGGATACAATATCTCTATCGTAGGTCAGAGTATGAGTGGTACAATCATTAAGAATGCTCCTACGGTAGCCAACGAGGGTATAGGGAAGACAGCCACACTTCTGATTACAGGTCAGAATGTATATATACAAGACCTCACATTACAGAATGCCCTTGATTACTATAATGCCGGTTCTGCTGGACGAGCAGTAGCTTTGCAGGACAAGGGATGTTATACGATTTGTAAGAATGTGGCTCTGAAATCTTATCAGGATACTTATTACTCAAACAATGCATCCGGCAAGTTCTATTTCGAAAATAGTAATATTCACGGATGTGTCGATTTCATTTGTGGTGGTGGTGATGTATTCTTCAATGGTTGCACTCTTACAGTAGAGAAGCGCACGAGCGACGGTTCGGGTGCCGCCTGCATCACAGCTCCTTATACACAAAGTACGTGGGGATATGTGTTTAGCGGTTGTACGATATCCAATGAAGCTGCTTCGTATAGTCTGGGTAGAGCATGGGGAGGAACTCCGCGCTGCGCCTATCTTAATACAATATTGAGTGCACCGACGAAAATTGCCTCAACCCGTTATACAACAGCTGGAATGAATGTCATCGCAGATAAATTCGTGGAATATAACTCATTGAATACAAGCGGCAGTGTGGTTTCACCCTCAAGTAACAAACTGACGTTCACTTATGGCTCTACCAGCAAGACGGTGGAAACAATACTGACATCTACTCAGGCTGCTGCCTATGCGCTGAACAAGGTATTCACGTCATGGAGTCCTTCTAGTCTTGCCGCGCAGGTGAAGATGGGTACTCTCTCTCAGAGTAATGATACCATCACATGGAGTGCTGTCTCAGGTGCCAGCTCTTATGCCGTATTCAAAGATGGCAGTCTGGTGTCCATCCTCGGCAGTTCTACTAAGACTTATACTGCTACGGCAACAGGCACTTATACAGTACGTGCATCCAATGCTATGGGCGGATTCGGCACAGCTGCTTCTGTTACAGTAACGTCTATCAGCAGTTCGTCGTCGTCTTCAACTTCTTCCAATCTGTCACCTTACGATAAGAATGCTCCTATCGGCTGGGCAAGTGTAGACGGATCTACCACAGGCGGAAATAACAAGAATGCTGTGACGGTATCTACACTGGCTGATTTGACCGATGCGCTGAGCGGTACCGACCAAGCCACTATCTATGTGAAGGGTACTATCAATTTCACAGGAAAGGTATCCATCAAAGATGTGCAGAACAAGAGTATCTACGGTCTTCCTGGTTCTGTGCTTCAGAATTCTACACATACGGCAACGGTGAGTAAAACGGGAATTCTTTCTTTCAGCAACTGCAAAAATATTATTATGCGTAATTTGACGTTTAAGGCTGCAGGCGCTTATGATATAGACGGCAATGACAACCTGACGCTGACCAATTGCGACTATATGTGGGTAGACCATTGCGACTTTCAAGATGGCGTGGATGGAAATTTCGATTGCAATAACGGGTCTAATCACGTCAGTGTGACATGGTGCCGTTTCCATTATCTCATTTCCCCGTGGGCAGGTGGTTCAGGTGGTAGCGATGACCATCGTTTCAGTGACCTGTGGGGTGGCAGCGACAAATCAACAGTGGACAACGGTAAACTAAACACGACATTCGCCAATTGCTGGTGGGATGAGGGTTGCCGCGAACGTATGCCGAGAGTTCGCTTTGGAAAAGTGCATATTGTCAACTGTCTCTATTCCAGTTCTGTGGCAAACTATTGTGTCGGTGCTGGTTATCAGTCGAACATCTATGTGGAGAACACTGCTTTTACAAGTACAAAGACTCAGAAGACGCCATGGACCATTTCTGCAACATCATCTGGTTATAAAAATTATAATATCACTTTTAAGGGGTGTCAGGGCGTAACTGATTTGCAGAGCCGTTCGGGCAGCAACGCATATTATACACCTTCTACGTATTATACAATTACGGCCATGAGCGCCAGTCTAGTTGAATCGGTACTTACAAATACTGAGAATGGTGCAGGTGCTACACTGAATATTACTGCAAATAGTGGCATTTTGACGGCCAAGAGGGCTGTGGACAGCAGTACGACGGGTATTGAAAGTGCTGATGACACTGCATCGTCGGATGTTGTAAACACAGAGATATATTCCATGTCGGGTGAAAAGGCTAACTGTCTTTCTGTGGGATTGAATATAGTGAAGACAATATATGCCAATGGATCCATCAAGGTGACAAAGGTTATGGTCAATCATTAAACTTACATGAACACTGCCGCCCGCAAAGGAAATGATTTCCTTGCGGGCGGCAGAAACTGTTACGCTTGCCGTATTTGCCTATTGTATCTTTGCGGTGTCTCTTACATGGCAATGATATAACTCTTGGTATAGAAAAGGCGGTCAGGATTCCCCCGGGCAACGGAAATTTAAATCTTTTCTATTTTGATGTAATTCATAAGGCAGATAGAAGACAACATGATAATAATACCTGTACATTGAAGCGCACTAATGTGCTCCCCAAGTATTATTCTCGCACAGAGAATTGCGACAGGCAATTCCACTGTCATCAATATAGAACTGATACCGGCACCTATTTTTGATATACCCGCGGCAAACAAAGCCGTAGGTATGGCAGTACCTACAACGGCAAGAAATAACGCCCAAAGCATAAACTCATTATCAAAATAGCAGAACGACAACACCTGACCTGTATCATCGTATATAATTTTAAAATCAGGTGCAAAGATAACTAAAATAATATATAAAGC
>NZ_CALMHT010000120.1 GCF_937863835.1 uncultured Prevotella sp. | reverse complement strand
TTCTTAGCATTAGCCTCAGACAACCAACCACCATACATCATTGTGATACCATTAATGTTTGTAACATGCTGATGTACATAAGGAGTATAAGTTGGAATTTCTTTCTTATCAGGAGTGAAAGAGTAACCAGCAAAAGCTAAATTCTCACAAGAAAGACCTACTATATAATAATTTTTATAAGGTTCTACTTTGAAAGTTAAAGTACATGGATAAAAATTTATTGCATCACCCGTTGAATATATTTTAGCATAATTATTTTCAGCTTTTTTTGGATCATTTGCTGATGTAGATCCACCTGGATAATATGTTACACCATTATATACGACAGAATAACCTTTTATTGTTGTTCCATCATCTGGAAGAACATAAAGTTTTTTGGTACCTGTAACGTCTACTTTGAGAGCCATCTTCAAAGTGATTGTCCCATTGACATAACTTCTAAGTTTATAATAACATCCAGAAGTAGGATAGGTATTTTCCTTATATTTATTATAATCACAATCACCTTGAGCATGACAATAATATGCTCCATCGGTTAATCCTTTAAGTGTTTCAGCGGCTTCCCAAGTTTCTCCAGAACCAATTACAATAGAAACATTAGCCGATGTATGGAATTCCTGTCCCATGTCTCTTTACCAACAACCACCGACATATTAGCCGATGTATGGAATTCCTGTCCTTTTGTAATCGTTTGCCCTGCCGTGAAGGTCAACGTTTCTTGAGCCATTATACTGTTTGCGCCCACAGCTAAAAGGAACGAAACAATAGTCACCTTTAAAAATTTAAAATACATAATAGTTTAAAAACTTAGAGTTAATTAATTATCTTATTTATTTCTAGTAGATTAATTGCTTAATTGTTATCCTACTGAATTATGATTGCAAAGGTATACATTATATTTAAATAAGAAAAATATTCAGTCGAAAAATTAAATTAATTTACATTAGCAAGGAATATAAGTTAAAATAATAATAAAATTAGGCAACAAACAATAATCTTCCAAAAAATTACTGGTTAAATGACGTATTTAGGTAAGATAATGGCAGTATTTGGCAAAATAGTATTATAAACTTATTTTTTAATGTACTATCTTTGCACCAGAATTAATAGATATGATAAAAGTGATAAATATAGATTCATTTAATTTAAGACAATAAGGTTAATTTAAAAAAGTAAATAGTTCTTCATGTGAGATTTGTTATCAGGATGAAATAGGGTAATACCGTGAGGGCATCACCCTATTTTTTTATGATTAATTTTGCCGTTCCGAATAAATAGAGTAATTTTGCACACAATATTAATAATTATTATAATAATGGATTACAATTTCAGAGAAATCGAAAAGAAATGGCAACAGAAATGGGTCGAGAATAAGACCTATCAGGTAACTGAAGACAAATCACGCAAGAAATTCTACGTACTCAATATGTTCCCTTATCCATCGGGCGCAGGACTCCATGTAGGTCATCCGCTGGGATATATCGCTTCTGATATATATGCACGCTACAAACGGCTGCAGGGATTCAACGTACTCAACCCGATGGGATATGATGCCTACGGACTGCCGGCAGAGCAATATGCCATACAGACAGGACAGCATCCCGCCATCACGACGGTGAACAATATCAACCGCTATCGTGAACAGTTGGACAAGATAGGTTTCTCGTTCGACTGGGACAGGGAAGTACGCACCTGCAATCCAGATTATTATAAATGGACCCAGTGGGCTTTCGAGAAGATGTTCAATTCTTATTATGACAACAATCTCAAGAAAGCGCAACCTATCGATACACTCATCGAACATCTGAAGGCTAACGGTACAAACGGCATCAATGCCGCCTGCAGCGAAGAACTGAATCTGTCAGCAGCAGAGTGGGGGAGCATGAGCGAGAAAGAACAGCAACAGATACTGATGAACTATCGTATCGCTTATCTGGGTGAGACGATGGTCAACTGGTGTGCCGGTCTGGGTACCGTACTTGCCAACGATGAGGTGGTAGACGGCGTTTCTGAGCGCGGCGGCTATCCTGTCGTTCAACAGAAGATGCGCCAGTGGTGCCTCAGGGTGAGCGCTTATTCTCAGAGACTGCTCGACGGTCTGGAGACAGTGGAGTGGACAGATTCCATCAAGGATACACAGCGCAACTGGATCGGTAGGAGCGAAGGTACCGAGGTGGTGTTCGATGTGAAAGACAGCGACGTGAAATTCACGATATTCACTACACGTGCCGATACCATGTTCGGTGTCACATTTATGGTTCTCGCCCCCGAAAGCGAATATGTGGCTCAGGTCACTACCGCCGAACAGCAGAAGGCCGTCACCGATTATGTGGAAGCTACCAAGAAGCGTACAGAGCGCGACCGTATCTCCGACCGTAAGGTGACAGGTGTGTTCACCGGTTCGTATGCCGTCAATCCGTTTACCGGCGACGCCATTCCTATCTGGGTGAGCGATTATGTACTGGCCGGTTACGGTACGGGAGCCATCATGGCTGTACCTGCCCACGACAGTCGCGACTATGCTTTCGCCCGTCATTTCTCTCTGCCTATCATTCCTCTGATCGAGGGTTGTGATGTTTCGGAAGAGAGTTACGACGCAAAGGATGGTATCGTATGCAATTCTCCGCGCAAGGATGTGAAACCGTATATCGACTTCAGTCTGAACGGACTGACCGTCAAGGAGGCTATCGCCGCCACCAAGAAATATGTGAAGGAAAACAAACTCGGAAGGGTGAAGGTCAACTATCGTCCAAGAAATATGTGAAGGAAAACAAACTCGGAAGGGTGAAGGTCAACTATCGTCTGCGCGATGCTATCTTCTCCCGTCAGAGATATTGGGGCGAGCCGTTCCCTGTCTATTACAAGGACGGAATGCCTTATATGATTCCGGCCGACAAACTGCCGCTCGAACTGCCTGAGATTGACAAGTATCAACCTACCGAGACAGGCGAACCGCCATTGGGAAGAGCCAAGAAATGGGCTTGGGACAGTGTGAACGGACAGGTGGTGGACAAGTCGCTAATCGACAATAAGACCATCTTCCCTATCGAACTGAATACCATGCCTGGTTTCGCCGGTTCATCGGCTTACTATCTGCGCTATATGGACCCGCACAACGACAAGGCTCTCGTAGCCAAGGATGTAGACGAGTACTGGCAGAATGTGGACCTGTATGTAGGTGGTACCGAACATGCCACCGGTCACCTGATCTATTCCCGTTTCTGGAATAAGTTCCTGCACGATTATGGTTATTCATGCCAGGAAGAACCGTTCCACAAACTGGTCAACCAGGGTATGATACAGGGACGCAGCAATTTCGTCTATCGTATCAACGACGACGATCACGACAAGGCACCTGTATTCGTGTCGCTCGGACTGAAAGACAAATACAGTGTCACCCCTATCCATGTGGATGTCAACATCGTCCATGGTGATGTGCTGGATGTGGAGGCGTTCAAAAACTGGCGCCCTGAATACCACAACGCCGAGTTTATCCTCGAAGGCGACAAGTATGTCTGCGGCTGGGCTGTAGAGAAGATGTCGAAGAGTATGTTCAATGTAGTCAATCCTGATATGATTGTAGAGAAATATGGTGCCGACACACTGCGTCTGTACGAAATGTTCCTCGGTCCGGTAGAGCAGAGCAAACCATGGGATACCAACGGTATCGACGGTTGCCACCGTTTCCTGAAGAAATTCTGGGGACTCTTCTACAACAACCGTTCGGACGAGTTTATGCCCAACGATGAAGAAGCCACTGCAGACCAGTTGAAGAGTGTTCATAAACTGATCAAGAAGGTGACTCAGGACATAGAGAATTTCTCCTACAACACCAGTATCTCAGCCTTTATGATCTGCGTCAACGAACTGTCACAGTTGAAATGCCGCAACAAGTCTCTGCTGAAGGATATCGTCATACTCATCACACCGTTTGCCCCCCATATCGCCGAAGAACTATGGTCGGCCATGGGAGAGAAGGGTAGTGTATGCGATGCAGCATGGCCAGCTTACGACGAGAAATATCTCGTGGAGAGCACGATGGCACTCACTATCTCGTTCAACGGAAAAGCCCGTTTCCAGATGGAATTCGCCGCTGATGCCGACAACGGCAGCATCGAGAAAGCCGTTTTGGCCGACGAGAGGTCTCTCAAGTATATCGGCGATAAGAATGTAGCTAAAGTGATCATTGTACCCAAGCGCATCGTAAATGTCGTAATCAAGTAATATATATGACTATCTATAAATCATTATGGAATGAGGTCAGGGATTATCTGATGATAACCCTTGGCCTCATGCTGTATACATTCGGTTGGACCATGTTCCTGTTGCCCTACCAGATTGTAACAGGAGGTGTGACCGGTATCGCAGCCATCATATTCTATGCTACCAAGATCCCTATTCAGAACAGTTACTTCATCATCAACCTGGTGCTGATTCTCATCGCTCTGAAAATACTGGGATTCAAGTTTATGGTAAAGACCGTCTATGCCATTCTGGTATTGTCGGTATTGCTCTGGGCCACTCAGAAATACATGATCGGTACCGACGGCAAGATGATGCAGGTATTGGGTCCCGGACAGGACTTCATGTCGCTCATCATCGGTTGTTCTATGACCGGTACGGCCTTGGCTATCGTGTTCCTCAACAACGGTAGTACAGGTGGTACGGATATCGTGGCAGCCATCGTCAACAAGTATCACAACATATCCCTCGGCCGTGTACTCATCTTTGTCGATCTGATCATCATCGGCAGTACCATTCCTATTTTCGGCGACTGGCGCAAGGTGGTGTTCGGTCTGGCCACGATGGTGATAGAGAATTACGTTCTCGACCGTGTGATGAACGCCCGCAGAGAGTCGGTACAGTTTATGATATTCAGCAAGAAATATCAGGAGATAGCCAATGCCATCGGTACAGAGATGGACCATGGTGTCACCATCCTCGACGGACACGGATGGTACACCGGCAAGAGAGTGAGGGTGCTCTGTATCCTGGCCAAGAAACGAGAGAGTGTCTATATCTTCCGACTCATCAAGACGATAGACCCCAACGCCTTTGTCAGTCAGAGTAGTGTCATCGGTGTCTTCGGAGAAGGATTCGATGCCATCAAAGTGAAAGTACCAAAAGTAAAAGAATGAAAATAGTATTTGCCACCAACAATAAGAATAAACTGCGTGAGATCAAGGATATCCTGGGAGATACGTTTGAGATTGTGTCGTTGCAGAACATAGGATGTGATGTGGATATTCCGGAGACATCCAGCACCCTCGAAGGTAACGCCTTGCAGAAAGCGCAGTATGTATACGACCATTATCATCTCAATGTGTTTGCCGACGATACCGGTCTGGAAGTGGATGCCCTGGGCGGTGCCCCTGGTGTCTATTCGGCCCGTTACGCGGGTGGAGAAGGTCATGACAGTGAAGCCAATATGGCAAAACTTTTGCATGAATTAGGAGATAATAACAATCGCAGTGCAAGATTTCGCACTGTTATTGCGTTAATAATGAAGAGGAGCGACAGCGACCAACCTGAAATTCATGAATTCGAGGGTAGGATAGAGGGTTCCATTTCCAAAGAAAAGAAGGGGAATGCCGGTTTCGGCTATGATCCGATATTCGTGCCCGACGGTTATGAGGAGTCGTTCGCCCAACTGGGTGAGGATGTCAAGAACACCATATCCCACAGGGCCAGAGCTGTCAGGAAACTCGTAGATTATCTGAAATAATTCATACCTGTCTTTATGAGAAAATATATCATCTTATTACTGTGTTCTCTTTTTGCTGTACTGAAAGCGGACGCAACGGCTCTGGGCATTTGGACTGCCTATCCTGCCTTCTACGGTGTCACCGAAATAGTACCCGCCGGGGATGATATATTTGTACTGAGCAGCACCAATCTGTATTCATATAACGTCAAGGACAATTCCGTCACCACTTATGACAAGACGAAGCAGCTCAGCGACAGTCATATTTCGCATATCGCATGGAACAGCAGTGCCCACAAACTGATTATCGTTTACAGCGACTATAACATTGATATCATGGACGCTGCCGGGAATGTGGACAACCTGTCCGACTATTACAATAAGACGATGACGGAAGACAAGACCGTAAACAGTGTCATGGTCTACGGCATCTATGCTTATCTGTCCACGGGATTCGGAGTTGTCAAGGTCAATATGAAAGATGTAGAGATCAGTGAAACATACAATCTCGGTTTCAATGTCATATATACGGCTGTCAACGGCAGTAATATCTATGTGCTTGCAAACGGCAACAACGTATATCAGGCATCGTTGTCGGCCAACCTGCTTGATAAGAACAGTTGGACCGCCGCCTCTTATTCCGATACAGGCAGTTTCTTCGACACAAGCAGCAAGACGTTCGTCTACGACAGTACCAACAAATGCTACTGGACGAGTAACAGTGATGGTAAACTGATATCCGAAACCCGGAACACCGACGGCACCTATACGGTCACATCGAGCGGTGTGATACCCGACGGACCCAAATACAACTATTTCAATTTCATGAAAGTATATAACAACACTTTATATACTTGCGGTGGAGGACGAAATTCACTGGATTCTTATTACCGACCGGGTACCATCCAGGTATTCAGTGACAACTGGAATATCTATCAGGACCAACTCGATTCCATCACCGGTGCTTCTTATCAGGACATTTCAGCCGTCGACATCGACCCGACCGACAACACACACCTGTTCGCCAGTTCATCAAGATCCGGATTATACGAATTCAAGAACGGGAAATACGTCCATCATTTCTCCGTCGGAAACAGTTTGCTGCATTCCGCCGTGATAGGAAGCGACGGTACCGAAAACGTCAGTTATGTACTGGTCAACAGTATGGCTATCGACAAGAGCGGGAATGTATGGATGCTCAACAGTCAGGCTACAAGCAGTCTGGTGGAATATTCCAAAGACGGTGAGTGGATAGACCGCAACAACAGTGAACTGATGTCTACAAGCACCACCAGTTATGGGAATCTGAGAGGGATGATGTTCGACAGCAACCAACTATTGTGGTTTGTCAATGACCACTGGGGTTATCCGGCGCTGTTCAAGTACAACACATCCACCAATGTCATCAAGACATACAGCAGTTTTGTAAACCAGGACGGTAAAGTATTAAGTTTAACAAAAGGTGTACACTGCGTCAGTGAAGACCTCGACGGCAATATATGGATAGGAACCGATGTAGGACCTTTGCTGCTTACCCTGTCGAATATCAACAACAGCAATGATGTCTTCACTCAGGTAAAAGTGCCTCGCAACGACGGAACCTCTTATGCCGACTATTTATTGAGCGGTGTGGACATTACATGCATGGCCGTCGACGGCGCCAACCGCAAATGGTTCGGTACCAGCAGCAACGGTGTCTATCTCATCAGTGCCGACAATCTCACACAGATACATCATTTCTTATCTACCAACAGTGTTCTGTTGTCGGATAACATAGAATCCATCGCCATCAACCAGCAGACGGGCGAAGTATATTTCGGTACCGACAAAGGTCTGTGTTCCTATATGAGCGACGCCACGGCATCTTCTGACGACATGACCAAGGATAACGTATATGCATATCCCAATCCTGTCAGTCCCGATTACACCGGACTGATCACGGTTGTAGGACTTTCATTCAATGCTGACGTGAAAATAGTATCATCCAATGGTACTATCGTATCTGAGGGACGCAGCAACGGTGGATCGTTTACCTGGGACGGAAAAGATAAAAACAGTAAACGGGTGGCATCAGGGATTTACTTTGTCGAAACAGCAAAGCAAGACGGTAGCAAAGGTACTGTATGTAAAATCGCGATGATTAAATGAAAAAGTATACTTATATTATTATAAGCGTTTTCGTCATCTTACAACTGATTATATTATTTGTTTTCGGTTACACCCCTTACCCCGATAGCGACAGTTATATCCGGATAGCCCGTCATTGTGTCGATATGGGGCAACCATATCCCGTCACCTCCGATTTCGGTTCATTGTCTTTTATATGGAATGTAGGTGCCATCAATGCCGTAGCACTGTCATTATACCTGTTCCGTTCCGTCGTACCGCTTCTTATTCTATATACCCTGATGAAGGGAGCCACCGCTTATCTGTTATATCAGATAGCCCATATCCTGTTTAAGGAGAAAGTAGCTTTTATCACCTTGATATTATACGTCATCTATCCTGCCAATTATGGTGAAGCCACATCCACCTTGGCAGAAGTGCCGTTTGCTTTCTTCATCCTGCTTGGTATATGGACAGTCCTGAAATACAAAGAGAATGTACCACTGCTTATATCCAGTGGAATGATATTGGCTGTGGCCAACTGGTTCAGACCTTTGGCCATTGTTTTTCTGTTGTCTCTCTGTATCTATCTGGTCATCATCAGACAGAAAGACTATATCAAATCTCTCTGCATCCTGTCAGGTTTCATCTTGATGATAGGAGTGATAGGCAGTATCAGTGCGCATCGTACAGGTCATTTTATCTATCAGGCGCAGTCGGGATGGCAGAACCTGATGCAGTACAGTTGGGATCATAACCATCACATCCGCGAAGACCGTTTGCTATATACCAAAGGCAATCCGATGTATATAGAAAATGATAATCATATCGACTGCTTTCAGAGAGACTCCGTCTGGCGACGCCGCTGTATCAGTTGGATTGTCAGTCATCCCGGCGAATATATCCGTCAGATGCCTTATAAGATACTCAAAACTTATGTATCCGACAATGTAAACCTGTGCGCAATGATGAAAGATAAGAACAAGTCTTATATGTATGGAGAAATAAGCATGTTATCCCTCAAAAAGGATTTTCCAAATTACTCATACATACAGACTTTCACAGTTATCAACTTATTATACTATTACATACTCATCATATTATTTATAATAAGTAGTACTTATATGATATATAATAAGAATAAGCATATTTATCTGTCGCTGCTCATCATCATATTAGGAACGGCATCCATCGCTCTTGTAGCCCATGGCGAAACCCGGTTCCACAATCCCTATATGCCATTCATTATCATGACGGCAGCCTGTTATATCTGCAAAAGAAGGTTCCACAATCCCTATATGCCATTCATTATCATGACGGCAGCCTGTTATATCTACAAAAGAATATCAGAACCAAAATCAACTTAGTTCCAACATCTTCTGAATAGGTTTCAACGCCTTTTTTCTGATATTCTCTTCCACCTCTACGGCAGGCCATTCATATCTGAGTGCATTATATATCTTTTCGAGCGTATTCATTTTCATATATTCACAGTCATTGCAACTGCATCCTACACCACCTTCAGATATCTCAGGAGGAACAGGATAAAACTTCTTATCAGGACAGTTACGTTGCATCTCATGCAGAATACCTGCCTCTGTGGCCACGATAAATTCGTTTTCAGCGCTTTTGATGGAATAATTGAGTAATACTGCCGTCGAACCTACAACATCGGCTACAGCGAGCACAGGACCCTTACATTCGGGATGTGCCAAAACCTTGGCTTGAGGATACTGCTTTTTCAGTTTTACTATTTCATCCACAGAGAATCTTTCGTGTACATGGCAGCCACCGTTCCACAACAACATCTGTCTACCGGTGATTGTATTGATATAACTACCCAGATTATAATCCGGACCGAATATCAGTTTCTCATCCTTGTCAAACGAATCCACTATCTTCTTGGCATTGCCCGATGTAACCACAATATCTGTCAGTGCCTTCACGGCGGCAGTAGTGTTTACATAACTTACAACCTTATATCCCGGATGTTCTTCTTTATATTTCTTCAGATCATCAGCCTTACAACTGTCAGCCAACGAACAACCGGCATTCAGATCAGGAGCCAGTACCAGTTTTTCAGGACTCAGTATCTTACAAGTTTCAGCCATAAAGTGGACACCGCACATCACAATGATTTTAGCATCCGTATTGGCAGCCTTACGGGCCAGAGCCAGTGAGTCGCCTATAAAGTCGGCTATATCCTGTATTTCACCTTGTGTATAGTAGTGAGCCAGGATGATAGCATTCTTCTCTTTACACATCTTTCGTATCTCATTCTTTATATCAAGAGATTTGTCTACAGGTTCATCTATATAACCTTTTTCCATCCATTCTTTTTTAATCATAACAATATAATCATATTTATTTAATTCTTTAATTTAATAATAGAATGTAAAACTATGATGTACTGTTGATACGTTGATAACTTTTGGTCTAAAATCTTGTATAAGAAGATATAAACATCAGATATCTGTTTATCAACATAAGCATTTCATTATTACTCATTGATAATGAGAAGGTAATCATACTTATCAACAATTCTGCAATTCGGTGCAAAATTAATAAGTTTATATCTTTTTTCATTCAAAAATTGTGGAAAACTGATAAAAAACTTATTAATAACCCTGTGGATATCCCCCATTTTAAGGTCCACCTTCCTTTTCTGTTGATTATTCACAAGTTATGATCGAGTTATTAGTATGGTTTTCCACATAGTTATCAACAGGTTTTGTGGA
>NZ_CALMHT010000119.1 GCF_937863835.1 uncultured Prevotella sp. | reverse complement strand
AAAAATGCAATCCAGATATAATTCAGTACCATATAACGTGCAAAGTTACTCTAAAGCTAGAAATAATCAAAAGAAAATACGATGTTTTTTCAAACAAACAGAGGATACGTGAAACATATCCTCTGTTTATTATAATATAAAGTATGCTGCTATTACTGAACATACTTTCCAGCTTTCTTGTTACTGGTCCAATTTACGGTCGGGTCACTTACATAAGAATCAAAGCTTGGATAGGCATCATCAATATGGGTCCTCTCTGTAGGCCAGTCCCATGCCCCACCTATAACAAGAGCCTGAGGAGCACTTCCGGCGCTTATATTAGGATTTATCACATTGGTAGAAGATGTACTGTTTACTTTAATCTTAAACAGCGATGTATATTTACTGTCAGACATGGTGAATCCTGTAGGAAGGTCGATACCTTCCTTAGAATCAATCACACTGCCTTTAGTCGTTGTATTCGTCATCTTTCCGTCTTTCTTCGAGAACAGCAATGTGTTGTCAAAATATACATCTATAGGTAATATACCACCTGCTGCTACAAGATCGACTTTCATTTTCATTGTAGTATAGTCAGGATAGACGTACAGCACGATATCGTTGAAGTCGAAGTCGTCTGTCGCACCTAAATCTTCATAAGCGATGGTATTTGTTGCCACTGTTGGATAAACTGGATCGTTTGTCGTGACTTTCCAAGTTGGACAACATGTATCATCTGTTGGGTCATTTATGTATGCATTATTGTAATTGATGCCTTGACTGTTATCATCAGCGTACAACACATAGTTTTGCCAAATCCATGTCCAATCATCAACTAGTCTAATAGAGTAATATAGGTTTCCTAAAAACTGCAATACATCATAGTGTACTTTTTTAGAAACGCTTGTCGTTCCTCCTAATTTTACAAAAGCATAATAATTGCCTACACCTTTGAATCCTTGTTCTTCACCATCGGCTGGAGTATATGCCATCGTCTTGGTTCTTACATAGAATGCACTCCTTGAACCCATATTCACAAGGAAATTACTCAAATATAAATTTTTGCACTGAATATAGGCATCATCCATATTATTGAACGTCCCATCATAGAAATCGGCAGAGCCATTTATAATTAGTTGGCAATAGTTATAGAAAGTACAATTTTTTGCCGACATAAGAAAGGATGTCGTTGTATAGTGCCCATTGTTTATCCACCAAATACCATCTTTATTAATTTTAGTTGGTCCGGAAACATTGACAGTCCCTGAATTATACATGTGACAGATTGAACTAAGATAGAGTCCATCTAAATTTACAGTACCACCAATATTATAGAAGAATGTCGGATTGCCGGAACCTGCGCTAAATGATATTGACTGGTCCTTGGAATCAATTAGTCCTTCATTATAGATAGATGCATTATTATTGAAATATGTATCTTTGACAAGAGTCACAGTTCCCCTATTATATATTTTAACTGATTTATTATCTGATATTGTGGATCTGGTTATGTTCAGAGTCGCTCCCTTTGCAACGGAAATGAAACCATAGAATTCACCTGTTCCAGTTAGATTTACCGTAGACCCACTCATGATATAAACATTGAATGCTCGCATAGCACTATTTACATTAAGATTGATAGTACCATTGACGTAAATGTTTCTTGGATCACTTTCTGAATTCCAATAATTAGGAGTAATAGTACCAGTGGTACAATATATGATTTTATTATTCATCCAACCGTTATAGTCGAGATTATTTCCATTTACAGCATTACTTGGTATTGATGATGGATAATATTGATCGGTATTCTCGAATGTGAACGGGTCCCCGCTAACTACCGCACTGCTTCTAGTCTGGGCTTTTGCACTTGAAACTGTGGCAGGCGCAAATGAACCAATGAAGGTGGTACTGTCCGCAGACATTTTAGCGCAGGCATAATATTGCCCGTCTGTACCTACTCTGCTGACAAATACTTGCCGAAGTGGGGCGGGGGCATCAAAAGTGGCAGAGATGGTCTGACCTCCACCTGCCGTGGTCTGATACAAAGTCTGGGCAGTGGAATCTATAGCTGGATTGGAGGAACATATATTTATGGTATACGTTTCACTCGAACTTCCATTAAGGTTGATACTGACTTTTCTCTGCGCAACGGTATTCCAAGTCTGATTACTGGCTATTTCACCAAACCTGTTTACAAAGTTAGTCTCTTCTGCTTCCTTTTGAGAATTGGAATTATAAATATCTCCCATTGAACATCCTGAAAGGATAAATGAACCTGTAACCAACAGTAATAGTTTAATATGATCTCTCTTCATATAGCTAATTGTTTTTTGTTAATCTACACACAAAATATTTTATATTGTAGTTTAATAATATACAAATATATGAATCAAGTGAATATTTATCGTTAAAATATCAGTTAAATTATTATAACGGAATTGTAGCTCTTTATATTTTTAACATATTTGAAAGAATAAGACGGGGATCGAACCATTTCGACCTCCGTCTTATTAATATTATAATGCTATTTATTCAACAACTTGACCGGAAACTTTTGATGTAACCCATGTTACAGTTGGATTAGCTACCCAGTCGCTGAATGTAGTATAAGCCTTGCCGATATTGACAGTCTCTTTAGGCCATGCCCATGCTCCAGCTATGACCAATGCTTGAGGTGTGCTACCTGCCGTCACATTCGGACTAATGGTATAAGTGGAACTAGCACCTTTAACATCAATAGTAAACATGCTGGTATAAGTGTTGCTAGACAAGGTGAAATTATCATCCGGGAACGGTAAGTCGTTATATGTCGCAATAACGCTTCCTTTGGAAGATGTATTTCTCATCTGTCCGTCTGTCTTAGAGAATAAAGTTGTACCATTGAATTTCACTGTAACAGGCAGAACACCACCTGCAGCAACCAATTCCACATCCATTTTCTTTGTCGTTGTGTTAGGATATACATATAACACGATATCATTGAAGTCGAAGTCGCCGATAGAACCTAAGTCCTCAAATGCGAATGTGCAAGCAGGAGCTGTGGTAGGAATGTCTCCACCACCACCTTTGGCGTTGTAGCCAGTACCGGTGCAATCGCCGGATGGAATAATAATCAAACTAGAAGTTTCTGTTGAAAAATATTGTATGTGATAAGTACAACTACCTTTGCTATATATGCTCCCGTCACCAGTCTTAATTGCGTTTACGTGGTAATCTGTAGAGAATGTACCATCAAAATATACATATCCTTTTGTAATGAATGCACCGCAGTTTGATTCTGAAACGGTCCCTGAAAATTTAAAAAGACTTTCTTCTCCGCTAGTTTTGGAACCATAAATATGACCGCCATTATCCATCCAGTCTCCTGCGTTCACTTCTGCGTGATTCCCAAGACATACATAATTGTCATCTTGTCCACCTCCTGTGTATATACCTGTAGAACAATCAACCCTTGTGTTGTCAATTACGATGAGGCGGACGACTCCCATCGCGTCAATACTTGTGTGACAGCCATTCACTAATTTAAAATTAGAGGCTGCTGTGTTTTGTCCTGCTAATGTTAAGTCTCCTTTAGTCGTTGTCTTTGCCGTTAAAGTGCCATAATTAGTAACGGTACAATTACCACGAGCATTGAGATAATTCATTGTCATTGTTCCAGAACTGTATACATTTTCGCTATTACCTGCAATAGAAAGACCTCCATCATTTAATGTCATTGTTCCAGAATTGTAGATTTCGGCAGTAGTACTTGAATAATTTTCAATCTTAATATCTCCACTGTTTGTAATAATGGTACCTTGATTGATAAATCGTGCAGAACTATTAAATGCGGCATCTCCGTCAAAAATGATTTTGCCACCTTTTGCCACTACAATCTGTTCCCCGTTATCAAACGCGATGTCACTGGGAACTTCCCATGTGCCTTGCACATATATAACGCAGTTGCTGTCTTTCCCCTTTGAGTAACCCACGTTTGCTTTAATAGTTGCTCCAGTTGGTATATAATAATGTTTCCCATCACCATATTTGAACGATTCACTATAATTGTTTGCCGCTAAATATTCTGTCTCATCTACTGTGATAGTGCTGCTACTGCTACTTGACATCTTGCTAATATCATAATAGGAAGATGTAAACTCTGGAATACTGAAATCCGATGCAGTTCTGACGTATGTATTATATGCTGTTGATGTGTTATTATTATCTGCGGATACCCTAGTCATTGCTTTCGAAGCGCTAACGGTTCCTCCAAATGTAGTGTTGAGCACATTATTGTTTAGTGAATCCAGTTTAGCAATACTTCTTCCCTTAGAATCAAACAAACCAATATAGTATTTTGTTTGTTCTGCAGGCGAATCAAACTTCAAACTTACAGAACTGCCGTCTGAAACAGTGCCCTGTGCCAACAGCCCACAATTGGAAACATTAAACAGAGGGTCGTTTTCGTAAATACCTACAGTGTAACTTTCGCCAGTGCCTAGACTTACATTTACAGTTGCAGTTCTCTGTGTAACCGTATTCCAAGTCTGATTACTAGCAATATCTCCGAATTCTTTTACAAAGGCAGCATCTGATGCTTCCTTATTTGCGTTTTCATTGTACGCATCTCCCATTGAACATCCAGTCGCCAAAATTCCGATGGCTAAAACTGATAATAAACTAAAATATTTTTTCATCTCGTATAATTGTTTTCTAAATTCTCTTTTACTACCCTAATCTATATATACAAATATCACTTGATATCTGTCTCTCATATTATTATCTGTTATAATTTTTGCAAATATAAGCAACAAAATAAATTTTGGTTCTTTTTTTAAGTTAAATACAATTAACAATTTGATTTTATTCTAAAAAAACAGGCCACTTTTTTAATAATTAGCACTTTCTGTTGCTTTATTAAAATAAAATATATATATTTGCTGCAATAAATCTATTTACAATAATTATACGATAAAATGATGAAACGAAAAATTGTAAAAAATATAATATATGTGTCTTTGGCCATGTTTTTGTCTTCTTGTACTAAAGAATATTTTGATCAGGATGCTTACAATACGATAGTAAAAGA
>NZ_CALMHT010000118.1 GCF_937863835.1 uncultured Prevotella sp. | reverse complement strand
ACACCAGTCTATCTGACTGCCACTGCAGGAACAACTTACAACTTCTATGCTACCAGCAACGATATCAATGAAACTAATAACAATGGATTCGTCAAGGGAACGAAGGAAGACATAGCATACGTAGCTGATACATATCTTACTTTAGGTCAGATAACAGGAGGCACTACTTACGGATTCTATATGTATAGTAATTCGGAAAGCCCTATCAAAGCCAACACCTGCTACATCAAAAAAGCTGATATCCCAGCAACAGCCAAGGGATTCACCCTCAGTTTCGACGGCGGCACCACCGCCATCGATGCAGCCACCGCCACGGCAGAACCAGCCATGAAGGTGTACTACGACCTGCAGGGCCGCCGTGTGCTCAACCCTACGAAGGGACTTTATATCGTGAACGGAAAGAAAGTAGTCATCAACCAATAACAGAAGGAGAAACAAGAAAATGAAAAAATCGATATATACCAAACCGACAAGCCGTGTGCTCTGTATGAACGTGACCAATCAGCTGCTGCTTGAGACTTCAGTCCCAGTCGACTCCACCGGCAATACTTCAGGCAACTACAGTAAGCGCCACGGTTACGAATACGAACCGGAGCCTGAAGAGGGGAACCAATAACGTTATTGTCTGCCGCCACCCCCGGCGACAGTATGAGCAAAGGTTTACAAAGAATCTTTTTACTTTCACCGCCCGCAGGTATCTTGATACTTGCGGGCGGTAATTTTTATACTCGATTTTATACTCGAAGGTGGGGAAGGGCGCGGTCGGGTATTATTTCCTGACGTAGTCGGTAAATGCATACTGATACTGGTGCTTCTCGTCTGTGGAATGCTCTTCTTTCGATTCCAACTTCCAATCCTTGTAATCGGGGAAGAACGTGTCGGCTTCCGCCGGTGTGTCGTCGATCTCGGTGAGGCAGAGGCGGTCGGCGATATCTATCGCCTGACTGTAGACGCGGGCACCGCCGATGATGTAGATGTCCTCGTCTTCACGACAGTGGCGAAGGGCTTCATCCAGCGAACGGTAACAGTCGCAGCCGGGAATGTCGCGCATCGTACTGCTGATGACAATATTGCGGCGGTTGGGCAGGGCTCCCTTGGGTAGCGACTCGTAGGTGTTGCGGCCCATGATGATGGTATGGCCCGTGGTGAGCGCCTTGAAGCGTTTCAGGTCGTTGGGCAACCAGTATATCAGTTTGTTCCTGTATCCGATAGCTCTGTTGCGGGCTACGGCGGCTATGATGTTTATTCTCATTTTCTCTTCGTTTTATACGGCTACTACACCGGATATGTGTGGCCATGGATTATAGTTCTCGAGTTCGAAATCTTCGTATTTGAAATCGAACAGGTTCTTCACGTCGGGATTGATCTTCATCGTAGGCAGCGGACGCGGCTCCCTTGTGAGTTGCAACTTCACCTGTTCCAGGTGGTTGAGGTACACATGCGTGTCGCCGGTGGTATGGATGAAGTCGCCTGCCTTGAGACCGGTGACCTGAGCCATCATCTGGAGCAACAGGGCATACGAAGCGATGTTGAAAGGTACACCCAGGAAGGTGTCGGCGGAACGCTGGTAGAGTTGCAGACTCAGTCGGCCGTCGGCTACATAAAACTGGAACAGACAGTGGCAGGGTGGCAGGGCCATCTCGTCTACTTCGGCGGGATTCCATGCACTGACTATCATACGGCGCGAGTCGGGATGATGCTTGATAAGGTCTATCACGTTCTGTATCTGGTCGATGGTGCCACCTTGATAGTCTGGCCATGAACGCCACTGATGACCGTAGACCGGTCCTAAGTCGCCGTTCTCGTCGGCCCATTCGTTCCATATCCTTACACCATGTTCCTGAAGATACTTCACATTGGTGTCGCCCTGCAGAAACCACAGCAGTTCGTAGATGATAGACTTGAGGTGCAACTTCTTGGTGGTGAGCAACGGGAAACCGTCGTCGAGGTTGAATCTCATCTGGTTTCCGAATATACTGACGGTGCCTGTTCCGGTTCTGTCTTCTTTCCTGACTCCTTCTGTCGTGATGCGGTGGAGCAAATCCAAATACTGTTTCATATCTTATTGTTTTTTAATTGTCGAATGTGAGTACTTCCCTGTCGTCGGCGGGTATGTGGGTGCTCTTGATTTTCCACTCCTGCGGGTAGAGATTGTTGGCGCGGTTGCCGATATTCTTCTCAAAGCCTAATGGCGCACCGTGGTAGGTGACGAGTACATAGCCGCGGGGTGTGCCGACGGGCAGGGGTACCGCTTCCTTGCGCAGGTAGGCGATGGCTTCGTCGTAGGTGAGCCGCACACTGGGGAATATATCCCGGTTTATCTCTGTAGACAGCGCCAGCGGATGGGCGGGGATGATATCCTTGCCCTTGACGGTGCCGAGAGGAATGCCTGCCGAGAGGATTTTCAGACTCTTGCCGGCGGCATCATATACCGTCCGCCATGCTTTGGGTATCGCTGTGAGGGTGTCGCCCTGACTGATGATATCGAAATCACTGCCGTCGCGGAGCCATCGGGCATATCCCGTGAGGTCGGCGGCTGTCTTCTGCGGTCGGTTGCGCTTGTCTTTCCTGATTCTGTCCTTGATGTCGCCGACGGTGGTGCCGGCATCTTTTCTCAATACCGCCATGAAGAGGCCTTCGCCTCTGGTCCTGCCCGGTATGAACCGGTATACGGGAGCCGTGAAACCGTCGGACAGTGAACCGGTGATGCCCCAGTCGGCATCGGTGTCGACAGGGAGGAAGGAGGCACCTAACGTTTCGGCTATCCATTTCACATTTTCCTCGTTCTCCTTGGTGTTGAACGTGCATGTGGAATAGACGAGGATACCGCCGGGTCTGAGGCACGGCCATATATCACTGACGATCTCGCGTTGCCTGTGCTGGCAGTTGTCTACATTCTGCGTGCTCCACTCCTGGATGGCGACATCGTCTTTGCGGAACATGCCTTCGCCGGAACAGGGTACGTCGGTGAGTATCACATCAAACAGTAGACCGGACTTCTGGTAGTCGATAGGGAAATTGTTGGTCACGATGGTATCTTTGTCGCCGAATTTGGCTATGTTCTCGGTCAGGATGTTGGCCCGGTTGCGCATCGGTTCGTTGCTGAACAGCAGACTGCCTCGGGGCAGTACGGATGCGGCTGCGGTGGATTTCCCGCCGGGAGCGGCACAGAGGTCGAGCATGGTGACGGGGCTCTTGACATACTGCGACAGTACATGCGCCACAAACATGGACGATGCTTCCTGTACATAATAGTAGCCGGCATGCAGCAGGGGGTCGAAGGTGAAATTGGGACGGCGACAGAGGTAAACACCTTGCAGATGTCCCTCGCACCATGGTATGTGGTGGACCGACAGCGGTATATTCACTTCGGACGCGCTGCATTTCAGGGGATTCACCCTGATACTGCTCGGCGTGTCTTGCCTGAGGGCAGACTCGAAGATGCTGAAGAGCGACTCGCCCATCAACTGTTTCGTGCTACTGACAAAATCGGCTGGTAATACCATCGTATTCAATGTTTGTCTGCAAAATTAAGAAAAAATATTGGTTATCGGAAAAAATTGATGATAAATATCATCCTAGAACCAATCATCCTTGGCCGACTGCGAATCGTCTTTCACGGGTCTCGGTTTGGGAGGGTTCTTCAGTTTACCGTTTTTGTCGAACAGACCATAGGTGGTGCGCAGGACGATAAACTCGGTGCGACGGTTCATCTGGTTGCATATTTCCTGTTTGTCCTTATCCAGTTTGCTGATCATTTCGGGGGTAAGTACATCGTTCTCCTTCAGCCAAGGATATTTCTCGGTAAGTTTCTTTCTGATCACTTTCGGTTTCTCCTTGCCGTAACCTACAGGTGACAGACGGTCTTTGGCTATGCCGTGGCGTATCAGATAATCCACCACTGCCTCGGCACGCTTCTGGGAAAGAACTTTATTGTATGAAGCCGAACCACGGTAATCGCAATGGGCTCGGAGTTCGATGGTGACGTTGGGATTCTCGTTCAACAGGGTTATCAGTTCGTCAAGAGCCTTGGTCGACTCAGGTCTGAGCGATGCCTTGTCGAAATCATAGAAGATATTGTCGATGAGCACGGGTGCCGTGATAGATGCCAAAGGGAACTGCAACACATATTCGGCCGATTCTTTGACGGGTGACACGCGCAACTGTTCTTTGTGATTCAGATATCCCCGGCAGGTAGCCAGAAAAACATAATCGACATCCGGATTGATCTCCTGCGTGAAAGAACCGTCGCCCTTCACGTTGATCTTCAGATTGGTACCGTCGTTGCCCACCATCCTGACCATGGCGGCAGGCAGTTCGTAGGCTTCCTGTTCGTACACCCATCCCTTGACGGTCTGGATGATTTCCGGTTTTTCGAAACTGTAAATATGGTCCCATCCGCGCGCGTCACCTCTGTTGGAAGAGAAGAAACCGCGGTTGTGCACCCCTTCGAACGTCATACCGAAATCGTCTGCCTGCGAATTGAGCGGATACCCGGGATGACTGATTTTCCATGTCTTGTTGACGGAATCCTGTTTGGCGATATAGATATCCAGTCCGCCCATTCCGGTATGACCGTCGGACGAAAAATAAAGGTCGCCGTTGGGGCGGAACGTAGGAAACTCTTCGTTGCCGGCAGTGTTGACAGGTGCGCCCAGATTCTCCACGCCACCCAGTCCGTTGGTCGTCAGTCGGATGCGCCAGATGTCAAGTCCTCCCAGTCCACCGGGCATATCTGATGTGAAATACAGCCATTGTCCGTCGGGAGAGATGGCGGGATGCGCATAACTGGACAGTGAATCTTTCGTGATATCCAGTTTGGTGGCTTTCCCCCATGCCGCATCCGAACGGCCTGATGTACAGATGGTAGCATATCTCGGATATTGAGGGTCGGTAAGACACTGTGTGAGATACATCGTATGACCGTCGGGCGTGAAGGCGCATGCCCCTTCGTCATATTCGGTGTTCAGTCCCGACTCGATCGTCTGGGGTTTCCCCCATTTGCCCTTGTCGTCTTTCTGCGAATAGAAGATATCGCCGTTCTTGGTGCCGGTAATCCCGCTCAGTTCATCGCCTTGCGCCTGGTTGCGGGTAGAGGTGAAATAGAGTTGGTTGTACTCGTCGCCATAAAGCATCGGACTGTAATCGGCTCTTCTCGAATTGAACGCATCCATCCTCTTGACGATGTACGGGGAAGGGTTCTTCTTCGCAAGCGGGGCCTCCCGTGAGGATTTCAGTCCTTCCTTGGCCAATTCGTTGGCGGGGTCGTTTTCGAGAATGTCGCTGAATGTCTTCTCCGCATTCCTGTAATCCCCGTTCTTGAGATACATCATACCCAGGTTGAGATTTGTCAGGGTGTCGTTCTGCTTGTATCTGACAGAATTGACATAAGCGGCGATAGCCCGTTGGGTGGCGTTGATGCGCCGGTAACATTCCGCCATCTTCAGAGCCCGTTTGCCCCTGTTTGCCCTTTCGTTGGCAGGTGTACGTGAATAGGCCAGTTTGTACTGTTCGGCGGCATCATAATATTCGCCCAATGCGAAGAACTTATCACCTTTCTTCACATTCTGCTCCGCTCCGCACGAAATCAACAGTGCAGAGAAGACCGTAAATAATATGATGGCAAATCTATGATGCATTACTACTTAATAACTCCCGTTTTTGCCTTTTATTGTATCGTCTGTAGGATGAGGACCGGTTGACACCGTCTATTTGCGGAAAGGTAATACAAATTTGCATCCCTCTTTCCATCTACTGCAACCGTAAGCCGATTTCCCCTTGATAATGGTTCCCTTGCCGCACAATGGACAAGGTTTGCCTATGATACTGTCGTCGGGCTGGAGAGACTTGGCGGGGGCAGTCTTGGAAACGGTCCTGCTTTTCGGGGCAGAACTTTTTTTGCTGATCCTCTTTTTCAGGTCGTCTTCGGTGGTGACGGTGACGTGCCGGTTGCTGTTGTCGGTCAGCACATCTTTCACAATATCGGATATCTGCGCTTTCAGTTCTTCAATAAACTGGGACGCGTCATATTTCTTATGTTCTATGTCGCGCAACTTCTTTTCCCAGATACCGGTCAGTTCACAACTCTTCAACAGTTCTTCCTGTATCGTGTCGATCAGTTCGATGCCGGTAGGGGTGGCAAGGAGATTCTTACGTTCACGTTTGATATAATGACGTTTGAACAATGTCTCGATGATGCCGGCTCTTGACGACGGTCTTCCGATACCGTTCTCTTTGAGTGCAGCCCGCAGTTCTTCGTCGTCGACGAATTTGCCCGCCGTTTCCATCGCACGGAGCAACGTGGCTTCGGTGTAATACTTAGGCGGTGTGGTCCATTTCTCGGTAAGGGTAGGGATATGTTCGCCGCTTTCGCCCTTAACAAACGAGGGAAGCGTCCGCTCTTCGTCCGCATTCTTGTTATCATCGGCATCCGATGTCTGCACATCCTTGCCGTATATCACCCGCCATCCGGGGTCGAGAATCTCTTTTCCGGTAACCTTGAATTCAATCTCGTCCACTTTTCCCAATACCGTGGTGGTGGAGAATTTGCAGTCGGGATAGAACACACTGATAAAACGACGGGTTATCAGGTCGTAGACATTCCTTTCCATATCCGAAAGGTTCATTGCCGGCACACCGGTAGGGATGATGGCGTGGTGGTCGGTCACCTTCGAGGTATCGAATACCTTCTTCGATTTCGGCAGTTTCTGTGCGGCCAAGGGAGCTGTATATTGTTCGTAACCTCTCAGACCCTTCAGTATTCCGGGACATTTAGGATAAATGTCATCACTCAGATATTGTGTGTCTACACGGGGATAGGTGGCGAACTTCTTTTCATAGAGAGACTGTATAAGATTCAGTGTGGTCTCGGCACTATAACTGAATTTCTTGTTGCACTCCACCTGTAATGATGTCAGGTCGAACAGATGCAGGGGGGCTTCCGTACCTTTCTTTTTCGAGACATCCGTGATAACGAACGGTTTGTCGGTAATCAGTTGGAAAGCCTTTTCACCTTCTTCCTTTGAGTCGAATTTACCTTTGGTGGCGGTAAAGAGTGTATCGCGGTAGATGGTAGACAGTACCCAGTAGGCTTCCGGTTTGAAATTGTCTATCTCCTTTTGCCTGTTTACAATCAAGGCAAGGGTAGGGGTCTGCACCCTTCCGATAGAAAGGACCTGTCTGTTCTGTCCGTATTTCAGGGTATAGAGTCGGGTGGCGTTCATGCCCAGAATCCAGTCGCCTATCGCCCTACTCAGTCCGGCGAGATACAGAGGCTGGTATTCGTTTTGGTCTTTCAGTGAACCGAATCCCTCTCTGATAGCTTCGTCGGTCATCGATGAAATCCAGAGTCGTCTGACAGGACATTTAGCCTGAGCTTTCTGCATCACCCATCTCTGTATCAGTTCACCTTCCTGACCGGCATCACCACAGTTGATAATACTGTCGGCCGCCTGCATCAGTTTTTCGATTGTCGAGAACTGTTTACGAATGCCCTTGTCGTCGATTACCTTGATACCGAAACGTTGCGGTATCATAGGCAGAGCACTGAGACTCCATCTTTTCCAGTTGGGTGTATAGTCGTCAGGTTCTTTGAGACAACAGAGATGACCGAATGTCCAGGTCACCTGGTATCCGTTGCCTTCCATATATCCGTCATGACTACTATTTGCGCCAAGGATTCTTGCTATATCTTTTGCTACACTGGGTTTCTCTGCTATACAAACGACCATTTTTTCTTTTTTTGTGCTTGCAAAGATAGTGCAAATCGAAGACAATACAAAAAGAATTTATTCTTTTTTATTGTTGAGATGCAGCCTATCTTATCGAAAGATAGTGCAAAAATTCGATTAAGTGAAGCTAATGGGAATTTATTTCCATTAGTGAGCGTGAGAATTTTATCCAAATCGAAGACAATACAAAAAGAATTTATTCTTTTTTATTACTTTGTGAATTTCATCCTCACCTCAATACAGCTCAAATAAATTTGGCTATATTTCGGTTCGTCGAAATTTGTTGAGATGCAGCCTGTCTTTATTCAATAGAGTGTTCCAGTGGTAACTTTACCCAGAAAGTGGAACCTTTTCCAACAGTGGAGTCTACGCCCACTTCACCGTTATATAGTTTGGCTATGGCTTTGCAGATAGACAGACCAAGTCCTGCCCCCTGGACAAAGGAACCAAGTTTTTCGAATCTTTCAAACACGGCATCTACCTTATCTTGCGGGATACCCTTGCCTGTATCTTCAACATATATCTTGATGCCGTTATCAAAACATTGGTATCCCATTTCCACATGACCTTGTTTTGTGTATTTGAAAGCATTGGTTACAAAATTTGTTATAATCTGGGATATTCTGTTCGGGTCAGCATTGATGATGCAATATTTTTGAGGAGCATTATATCTGAAGTCAATGGACGTGTCTTTATACAATCCTTTCAGAGAAGAATGCAAATCGTGTATGAGATTTGACAAATCAAAATCTACATTCTCTATATCCATCGTTCCTGATTCGATTTTGGATAAGTCGAGAATGTCATTGATGAGTCTTAAAAGCATATCATTGTTCTTGTTGATGAGAGAGATGCATTGATTTCTTTCTTTCGGATCTTCTACCTCGGGAAGAAGATTGGAAAAACCGATGATGGAATTCAGCGGTGTCCGTATTTCGTGACTCATGTTGGCAAGAAACTCGGATTTCAGTTTGTCAGACTGAAGAGCACGCTCTTTCTCCTCCTCTAGTTTGAACTGTGTCTTAACCATTTCCGTGTTGTTAATACGGATACCGACGTAGCGTTCTACAAATCCGGTACGCTCGTCTATTCTGAAAGGTGTACTGATCATCGTACAATACATCCATTCATTCATCTCAGGCAATTTGAGTCGCGCATCATTGGTGATAATTTTGTTTTCACCTTTTATCATACTGTCAATGCGGTCTTTCGTAATACTGATATCATCCGGGTGTACAAAAGTTAGAAAATCATACAGATCTTCTGATTTTACTTCATAACCTCTCATTAAAGGGTCGTTATAATTCCTAAAAGTCTTGGATATGCTATCTATTTCCATGTAAACCATGTTGGCGGATTTGATAGCGATATCGATTTTCCGTGATGACTCCTCCAATATCTTTTGCGCATTTATCTGTTCTGTAACATCTTTATATGTGCCGATGATGTTCTTGACATGATGTTTGGATGCCTTGGCGATGCTGATATGAATCTCAACATATTTCCAAGCTCTTTTTATAGTGTCATACTGTCTGAGAAGAATCATATTGTCATTTATGATTCCCTTGGAAGCGTCATGAATAGCTTTCTCGATAATCTCAATATCGTCTTTGTGTATAGTATCGAATTCATCTTTCTTGTATTTTCCTTCTTTCGGAAAATGATCACCTTCTACATTGTAGAATTTCTCTTCCCCCACATCGTATCTCCAGACTGAGATGTCTCCCGCTCTCAAAGCGATAGACATTCTTTCTGTTTTACGTCTTAATAATTTTTCCGTTTTCTTGACTTTCTTGCGGAGGATAGTGATTAGTACATATAGGATAAATGACAATAAGACCAGTGCTCCTATCGTAATATACATAAATGGAGATGATTCCTTTTCCTGATATTGATCCAGCCATCTTTCAGAAATCTCGTCGAAAGTACCATCTTTTTTCATACGGTAAAATTCCTTGCCAATTTTATCTAGTATCTTTTCGCTATTACCTGCGAAACAATATTCAAGAGGTGCAAGTTCTGTTTCGATGACCTTAAGATTGCTTAATTTATCTTTTTTGATATAATAATTAGCTGTTTCCATCACACAGATGGCTGCATCGTATTTGCCTTCGGACAACAGTCGGAGTTGGGATTCGTTCGATTCTACGGGAATCATTACACATTTCAGACTTTCATTATGGATGACATCTTCGGGGACGGACGATCTTTTCACAAGGATACTTTTCCCATTCAGGTCTGATAATATCTTTATTCGGTGGTCGTTTTTCCTCGTTATGATGCAAAGGCTAAGAAGTTTGACGGTGGAACCGTACTTATAAGTTTTCGCTCTGTTGTTGTCGTATATCATATTGGCAAGATCAGCTTTGCCGTTTTTGATATCAGCGAGTGTGGCGGGCCATCCTTTTAATCTTATTTCATACTTTAAATGGAGCCTTTTCATGATGGTCGTAATCAGTTCGATATTGTATCCGTCAGGCTTTCCTTTCTCGTTGATGTATTCGAAAGGAGGAGTGCTCCAATTACCTTCGATGATAATCGGACGTTTGTCTGGAAGAGCTAATAATTCGTTGCAACATAATATTGTAAGAAATAAAATAAAATACTTTTTCATAATGTAATGTTTCATACTACATGACAGGTGATCCTGTGAATCCATCTCACACAACTTAAGGTAAAAGTTGACTTTATACATGGCAAATATAAAGAAAACAATCAAATAAACAAAATAATCATAAAGTTTTTTTTCTTTATTATACTTTTGAATGATGACAGGATATGGTAAATAGTGCGATTATGGGTAAAAATTGTTCATTTTATCGGTAAAAAGATTAATTTATGGTTTATTAATCGTATGATTGTATATTTTTTTTTGATAATTCGAACAAAACTTATAAATTTGCAAACGTTTTCGGTCCGTAATCGAAATATTTGTAAGAATATGAGTAAAAATATTATTAAATATAATATGAAAAGACTTTTCGGATTGCTAGTGCTTGCGTTTACTGTATCGCCATCAGTAGCTCAACAGGTGTTGAGTCTTGACAGTTGTCGGTCCTTAGCTTTACGCAATAATAAGCAATTGGGCATATCCAGAATTAAACAGGATGTAGCGCATAATGCACGTAAGGCAGCTTATACCAAATATCTGCCACATGTGAATGCGCTGGGGAGTTACCTGCATACGAGTAAGGAAATCTCCATACTGAACACGGAACAGAAAGATGCTTTGTCAAATATCGGTACCAATGTAGGTACTTCTCTGACGAGCGACATGACTCCCGTGATAACGCAGTTGGCTCAATCGGGTGTTATTACAGTTCAACAGGCGCAGGCTCTAGGTAAGGGGCTCCAGAGCGCCAGTTCATCATTGGGAACCGCATTGAATCAGGTAGGAGAGAAGATCCGTGACGATTTCCGCACGGATACCCGTAATATCTATACGGCATCCGTCATGTTCACCCAACCGATATATATGGGTGGCAAGATCATTGCGGTAAACAAATTAGCCGAGTATACGGAGCAGTTTACATACAACGACACCGAAGCCAAACAACAGGCGATCGTTTATGATATAGACAACGCATATTGGACGGTGGTTTCGCTGAAGCATAAACAGAAATTGAGCAACAGTTATCTGAGCTTGGTAAAAAAGTTGGATGACGATGTGAACAAAATGATAAAAGAGGGCGTCGCCACGCGTTCGGACGGTCTGAAGGTTGATGTAAAGGTCAATGAAGCCGAGATGATGCAGACACAAGTCGACGACGGTCTGGCATTGGCCAAGATGTATCTGTGCCAGTTGTGCGGTCTGCCGATCAATGAAGACATTACCCTGACAGACGAGAATAAAGATAATCTGAATGTCGTTGAAGCCCAATATAATAAGGATGTAGAAACGGCGATGACCGCCCGTCCTGAATTGAAAATGCTTCAGAATGCTGTGGATATGAGCAAGGAAGTGACCAAAATCGTCCGTGCCGACTATCTGCCACAACTAGCCTTGACAGGTGGATATACCTTATCCAATCCTAATGTATACAACGGATTCGAGAAAAAATTCTCAGGAATGTGGACTGTAGGTGTCATGCTTACTGTTCCGGTATGGAACTGGGGTGAGGGTGTGTACAAAGTGAGAGCATCAAAAGGTACAACGACGATAGCCAGCATGGAATTAAGTGATGCCAGGGAAAAGATAGAACTGCAGGTCAATCAGAACGCATTCAAGGTTGACGAGGCGAACAAGAGATATGTCATGGCATCGAAGAATACGGAACGCGCCGACGAAAACCTTCGTTGTGCTACACTCGGTTTTAAGGAAGGAGTCATTCAGAGTACGACAGTGCTGGAGGCACAGACTGCCTGGCTGCAGGCTCAATCCCAAAAGATAGATGCAGAAATAGAAGTTAAACTTACACAGGTTGGTCTGAAGAAGGCACTGGGTATATTACAATAAACATTATGTCAGCAAAATCACAACATAACAACATTCTACTTGCGATAGTAGGATTTACTGCGGTAATCATAGTTGTCGCTGTAATAGGTTTCTTAACATTAGGACGTACACCTGAAACGATACAGGGACAGGTTGAAGTGACGGAATACAGAGTATCGAGCAAGGTACCCGGACGTATCCTCGAATTACGTGTAAAGGAAGGTGACTATGTGCATGCCGGTGATACACTTGCCATACTCGATGCCCCGGATGTCAAGGCTAAAATGACACAGGCCCAGAGTGTAGAAAGTGCCGCTTCGGCAGTGAACCAGATGGCTGACAACGGAGCGCGCCAGGAACAGATCAGGGGCGCTTTTGAAGTTTGGCAACAGGCAAAAGCCGGTCTTGAGATCGCCCTGAAATCATACAACCGTGTACAGAGACTGTTCGATGAAGGTGTGATGAGTGCCCAGAAGCGTGATGAGGCTTTCGCCAATTACAAAGCCATGCAGGCACAGGCTCAAGCCGCAAAGAGTCAATATGACATGGCCATGAACGGAGCCCGTAAAGAGGAAAAGGAAGCCGCCGCCGCCAAAGTCCGTCAGGCAAAAGGCGCTGTGCAGGAAGTGCATTCATATATCAACGAAACGGTGCAGATAGCACAGATGGATGGTGAGGTAAGCGACATTTATCCAAAGTTGGGTGAACTGGTAGGTACAGGTTCCCCGATTATGAGTATATCAGTCATGAAGGATATGTGGGGTACGTTCAATGTACGTGAGGACCAGCTAAAAGGACTGAAAATGGGTGATACATTCACTGCATACTGTCCGGCTTTCAGTAAGAATATCAAGATGAAAGTCTACTATATGAAAGACGAAGGTTCTTATGCTGTATGGAAAGCGACGAAGAGCAACGGACAGTATGACCTGAAGACATTTGAGGTGAAGGCGCGTCCCGTAACAACAATAGAAGGTCTGCGTCCGGGAATGTCATTAATCATCAAAGATAGATAAGGAGTTGTAATAGTGCGCGTATCAGTTGGCATAAAGAGTATACTGAATATAGCATGGAGGGAGTGCGGATTTCTGAAATCAAATCCGATATATCTCTTTTGTATGATAGTCTTTCCTCTATTGGTGACGTTCTTTTTCACATCACTGATGAACGACGGACAACCGATGAAAATGCCTGTGGGTGTAGTGGATATGGATAATACCACAACCAGTCGTGCCTTGATACGCAAACTGAACGCTTTTCAGACGACTGATATCGTAGGGCATTATGCCAATGTGAATGAAGCCCGCAATGCTATTCAACGTAATGAAATATACGCTTTCTTGTATATCCCCGAGAGTACAACCGATAAACTGCTGTCAAGCAGACAACCTAAGATATCTTTTTATTATTCTTATACGTCCCTGACAGGAGGAGCTTTGCTCTTTCGTGACCTGAAGACTATCTCCACACTAGGTTCAGCCGGTGTCGGATCCTCTACCATGTCGGCAAAGGGTTATACCAGTGACCAGATCAAGACATTCCTTCAACCGATAGCTATTGATTTGCATCCTATCAGTAATCCTTGGGTCAATTATAACATCTATCTCAGTACGATGCTTGTTCCGGGATGTATGATGATATTTATGTTTCTTATCACGGCTTATTCTATCGGTACGGAACTGAAGTTCGGACAAGCTAAAAAATGGATGCGACTGGCCGGTAACAATCCCGTCATCGCCTTGACAGGTAAGATGCTGCCGCAGTTTATCATCTTTCTCACAATATTCTATACATACCTCTTTTATATATTCGGGGTGTTAGGATTCCCTCATCCCGGTGGAACAGGTATGATATTGCTGCTCGGTTTTGTTTCTGTCATCGCATCAGAAGGTTTTGGCATATTCGCTTTCGGAATCATGCCGTCTCTGCGTATGTCTATGAGTATCTGTTCTCTGTGGGCGGTACTCAGTTTTTCGATGGTCGGTTCAGCATTCCCTATAGAAGGTATGGACCCGGAACTGCAGACATTGGCAAACCTTTTCCCTTTGAGACATTATTTTATGATATACCAGACTTGTATATTTAATGATTTTCCTTTGGCAGACGCATGGATACATGTCGTAGCGTTATTGGCATTCGCCTTCCTACCATTCTTAGTACTGAAAAGAATCAGAAAAGCGATGCTGGAGTATATTTATATCCCTTAAATACAGATGGAGAACGAAGGATTTTTTCATAAGATAAACGAAGGTGTACACGATATGTGTTACATTTGGGCTAAAGAGATGAAAACTGTAGTCCGTGATGAAGGTGTGCTGATATTCTTCATATTGGTGCCGCTCTTTTATCCCCTTCTTTATTCATGGATATATAATAACGAAGTGGTAAGGGATGTGCCGGTAGCTGTCGTTGATATGTCACACAGTGATAAGAGCCGACAGTTTATACGTGAGTATGATGCCACACCGGATACCAAAGTGGCATATTATTGCAATAGTATCGACGAGGCTAAAATATTGGTTGGAAAACAGCAAGTGCGCGGAATATTGTTTTTCCCCCCAGATTTTGCAGCCAATATCAACCGTATGCAGCAGGCTCATGTCGGTGTGTTCTGCGATATGAGTATCATGCTTGATTATAAAGCAATCTATCAGTCGGCTACGGCAGTGGCAAGTGATATAAACACCAAGATACAGATACAGTTGTCTGGGAACAAAACTGACAGGGAGGACGAAATAAGTACCAAACCGCTTGATTATGACCAGGTGTCTATCTTCAATGTTACGGGTGGTTATGGTAATTTCATCATTCCTGGAGTACTTATGTTGATATTGCAACAGACACTATTGTTGGGTATCGGTTTGTCGGCAGGAACGGCTCGTGAAAACAACAGATATAAAGACCTCGTACCTGTAAGTAAACATTATCAAGGCATATTCAGAATTGTACTTGGCAAGTCAATGTGTTACTTTATGATCTATGCCATCTTGTCTGCATACATCGTACTTGTCGTGCCAAGGATGTTCCATTTCGTTTCTATCGAACATGCATCCGATCTGTTGGGACTGATGATCCCGTATCTGTTGTCGTGTATTTTCTTCGGGATGACACTGTCCTGTCTCGTGAGGTATCGTGAGAATGTCATGCTGTTGGTGATATTCACATCTGTACCTTTCCTGTTTTTGGCAGGTATATCGTGGCCGCAGAGCGACATTCCGGGTGTATGGCGTGCCGTGGCATGTCTGTTCCCTTCTACCTTCGGCATAAGGGGATTTGTTCGTCTCAATTCCATGGGGGCCACACTTCCTGATATTCAGGAGGAATATCAGGCTCTTTGGATTCAGGTTACCGTATATTTCTTCCTGGCATGTCTGGTATACAGATATCAGATTATCAGTGCGAGAAAGCATGCTATCGAACGGTTGGATAATATGAAGAAGAAAGTATTACTAGCCAAGCATAAAATAAAGGAACCTTTAACGAGCAACGAGTAATTTGCAACCAGTTGTTACCCGGACTTTCCGTTTTTCAGCTGAAAAAACACGTCACAATATCACGAACGGTGTATATTGTTGAAAAATAGTAAGATATCATTCTGAAAAACTGAAATATACCTCACAAAACCCCAAAAGAACATCACGGAAATCGACTCTTTCGAAATCGGTGACAGCGTGATTATACAATATTTAGGCCTAAATTTGTTTCAATCCCAGTGCTTTTGAAATGCATTTCCATTGGTTTCGCATCAAATTTAGGCCTGAAATTTGTTTGAAAGCGGTGGATTTAATGATCGTAAGCGGTGGAATGGAAGTGTGAAACCGATATTTGGGAATTCCAAGTTCATGATAATGGAAATGCAAATATATGGATACGCAAACAGAACAGATGACGTTTTTGCGACGTTCCGTGATATTATCATTCTCTTGAAATTCCAACAAACAGGGAAGTAGCGATGTTATGACGTTTTATCTGTTTATTTTACCTGTACGATTCTTGTGGGGCCCTGATCTTTATTTCTCCGATTTGTAACGGTTACGACCGATTGTGCCAGATTAATAAATGCTTGACCGGTAACACTGTCTACCTGAAGAGCCGACGGTTCGCCTTTGTCGCCATTTTCGCATATACTTTGTACCAGAGGAATCTGGGCAAGCAGAGGCATATCCATTTCTTTTGCAAGATTTTTGCATCCTTCTTTACCAAAGATATAATATTTGTTTTCCGGCAATTCGGCAGGTGTAAACCATGCCATATTTTCCACCAATCCAAGTATAGGGACGTTTACCTTGTCGTTGCGGTACATATCGATACCTTTACGGGCATCTGCAAGAGCCACATTTTGAGGAGTACTGACAATGACGGCTCCGGTAATAGACAATGTCTGCAATAATGTCAGATGGATATCACTTGTCCCTGGAGGTGTGTCGAGTATGAAATAATCCAGTTCGCCCCAGTCGGCATCTGCTATCAATTGTTTGAGTGCGTTGGAAGCCATGCCGCCACGCCATAGTGTGGCAGTGTCGGGATTGACAAAGAAACCGATACTCAGCAGTTTGATGCCATATTTCTCGATCGGTTCTATCAGGTCGCGCCCGTCCTTGTTTACCGCACAGGGACGCTCGTCTTCTACCTGAAACATCTTTGGTACGGAAGGACCGAATATGTCTGCATCCAGAAGGCCGACTTTATATCCAAGTTTTGCAAGGGCAATAGCCAAATTGGCAGCTACCGTACTTTTACCCACGCCGCCTTTACCACTGCTCACAGCAATGATATTCTTGACGTTGGGTAGCATTTTTCCCACTTCAGGACGCGGTTTCGATTTTGTTTCGATATCGATAGTAACCTCTACATCCTTACTTATGTTATAATGAATGGCAGCCTCGGCAGCTTTCACTGTCGACTTCAGAAAAGGATCCGTGTCTCTGTTGAATATCAGAGAGAATGAAACCTTCATACCGTCAATACGCAGATTGTCGGCAACCATTTCGCTTTCCACTAAGTTCTTTTTTGTACCTGGATAAGTCACCGTGGCAAGTGCATCCATTATCAGTTTTGGGTATAATGTCATATTCTGTTATATTATTCAATAATATAATATCAAATATTGTGCCAATGTATGACCGTCCAGACAAGAAAAACAAATATACATTTTGCTTTTCTATGGATTTGCAGTATCTTTGCCTCCCAAAATGATAAAAAAGCTATATGAAATTATTAATGGTATTATTCGTTCTTCTCGTTTCACGCAATGTCATGTCGCAAAATGATAGTCTGAAATACTTTCCCGATAACAAAAGTCATACCGATAATACTCATAAACTAAAACTTGCGCAAATGATAGCGCCTGTGCTATGTGTCGGTGCCGGTGTGGTAGGAATTGGTAACGACTGGGTGGAATCACAGGACAACATAATAAGGGACGGATTGAAGGGCAATAACAAATTGACGATTGACAACTATATGCAGTATGTACCTACTGCATCGGTCTATCTGTTAAACCTCTGTGGTGTAAAAGGCCGCCATGATTTTATAGACCGAACAGTGATACTTGGTATGTCGTGGCTGATGATGGGGATGATTACAAATACGATGAAATTATCCTTTGGAGAACGACGCCCGGATGGCAGTTCTCGCAATTCTTTTCCTTCCGGTCATACGGCAACAGCCTTTATGGGAGCCGAATTCCTGTATCAGGAATATAAAGACGTGTCTCCATGGATCGGAATCTCAGGATATCTGGTTGCTTCGGCAACAGGTTTCTTCAGAATGTATAATAACAGGCATTGGTTGGATGATGTCATAGAAGGTGCCGGTGTAGGGATGTTGAGTACCAAATTGGCATATTGGCTTTATCCCAGAATATTTAAAGGAGCACATTGTCAGAAGAGAAACTATAATGCACAATTTGTCGCAATGCCATATTATAATGGTCATGATATGGGATGCTCGGCATACGTGAATTTCTGAAATTCATCGTTTTTTGAACGATTTCGTCTCAAAAGAAGGTGATAAACCATATTTTTTTAGTTACTTTGTGCCCGATTAGGAATATACTATCATATTTTGATAACAAATGATTGAAGCATTACAGAACATAGACGCGTCACTGATGTTGTGGTTGAACGGTTTTCACAATGACTTCTTTGATGTATTCATGTTTACCGTCTCGAATAAGCTGGTATGGATACCGCTATACATTTCAATATTTGCAGTAATCGTAATGAGATATGGCATCAAACCTAAATTGCTATATATATTGGCTTTGTTCGGTATATGTTTCGCCTGCTCCGATTATGTATGTGCATCTGTCATCCGTCCGATATTCTGTCGCCCGCGACCGGCCAATGCCGACAGTCCTATATACGCCCTGGTCCATATCGTCAACAACGACCGAGGCGGTTCGTATGGATTCCCGTCATGTCATGCCGCTAATTCATTTATGCTTGCCGCATTGGTATCATTGGTGTTCCGTCGCCGTTATCTCACAATCTTTATGTATATATGGGCTGTCATACATTCCTATAGTAGAATATATCTGGGACTGCATTATCCAGGTGATATACTGACGGGGGCGCTATTGGGTACGGCCATATCTTTCACTTTTTACTATATAATAAAGAGATTTATCAGTTATGACAGTGAAAAGAAAACATTCTATCCTTATACCATAATATACACGGGCATCGCTATATTTTTGATTCTAATAGTCATGTCGTGTATATTTGATATTGATTTCTTGTCAAAGACGGCTATGTTCAGATAATAGAACTCAGGCCATGGAATTGATTTTCCAAGAGGCCAGTTGGTCGGATTTAATAATAGGTGAAAGGGCAATAACAGCAGTCTTTCCGATCCGTTTCCTTAATATATAAAACTCGTTCACCTTGTCAGCATCATCTTTGTTTTTGATGACAGGGAACCCTGCCTCGGCACGCATCATATTCGTTTTACTGGCAAGAGACAGTTCATAATATAGTCTTACATAGCAAAACATATCAAAATAACATTCAGGTGCAAACTGTTCTTTGATCGACAACATATATTGTCCTGTTTTAGAGGCGGAGAAATGTCCTTGTTTCAAGGCAGTCAGCATCGTAACTTCGGCAGACAATTCATCATCCATCCATTTGCCTATACTTTTCTCGTTGTAAGAGAAAAGCAAAATAGTCCACAGTGAAATACTGACGATGGTGACAAGTAGAAGCAGAATCGGTTGAATGGTCACGGCATTGTAAATAGTATGGAATACAATGGCAGGTATCGGTGCAATGCAATATAATATTGTGAAATGATTCTTGCTGCCGGCATACCAACTAAGTAAGGTGGCTGTACTGATAACACAACCGCAGTGCATGATAGCTGTACCAAAGCCTCTGATTAACATGGTGCCCAACAACATATCCGGGTTGTAATAAATGTATACGATGTTTTCGATAAACGAGAAACCCGCACCAATCGCTGCACCATATATCGCCGCATCGATAAAGAAAGCACATTTGCGCATCCTTATCAGAATGACAATTCCCATTCCTTTGATGCCCTCTTCTATGATCGGGGCGGCAAACAGATTGTCAGACCATTTGCCTATAATCGTTATACACAGATAGGCTACGGCAACCGAAAAGCACCCCCATACGAACGAAGAAATTAGCATGGAAGTCTTAACGAGAGAAAAACTGTCTAACCATACCAATAAAAGTACAAAAATGATTGGAGGTAGAAGTGTAACGATATAAAGCATATTGATTGTCTGATTATAGGGTTAACAGTTTGAGAGAAAACATCCATTGACCTTTGTCTTTATCGAATCCGTGCAGCATGTGCGCATATCCCACACTCCAAGTGGTCTTAAGGTATGAGAACAGCACCATTTCCAATGAGCACTGTCCACCGATATTGATATAATTCTCCCGATAACTGTTGAACGGGTCGGTAGCCAAGAATGTGCTGAATGCGGTAAACTGCAGATTCTTAGGATACAGGATAGGTATACCTATGTTACTGAAACGTATCGGAGGAGCAATCAGTTCACCGGTGAGTTTACCATATTCCCTTGCCGCAATTTCATCTATCTCGGCACCGGGCATCGCCTCTGTCTCTCTGTACAGATAAGCCTTGCGGTAATCTACATAATTGTTGCGGAAACCGCCAAAATAGGTATATGCGAAACTTGAGTTCTCGTCACCGAATACCTTGCCTGCGGCTCCTCTGAGCCAGAATGATAAGTTGCGAACAAACGGAATCAGGAATCCCTGTTCATACGTGGCGTCAATCTGATTGAACATCTTGCCTCCTACCAAATAATTACTTAATGTCGCTGACCATTGATATCCCGACTCATACTGGGCTGCCCCGGTAGTAGCTCTCACTTTATTGGCACCGATGCCGAGCGTGACACTTTGCATGTTGTTTACATCTACTGATATATTCTGATACAGAGGCATTGCGTCCAAGAGTCCGTAAACGCCAACGTTTGCATACCAGTACCAGCTGAACGGTTCTTTCAGTACATAATTACGGTTGTAGGTGACACTTGCGGAATATCCCGAACGTCCCACTTTTGTCGGACCGAACAAATCATAGAAGTCACTCTTGTTCAGATAAGCGTCCGCACTCCAGAAACCATACGACCAGTTGAGTCCCAAGTGGATCTTCTTCCATGTCTCATGATTGGTCCATGGTGATATACCGACAAAGGTTTTCAAACTATGATATCCCAGCGGGTCGGCAAAGTTCATCCTGTAACCGGCCACGACGGTACTCTTGAATCCTGCGATGTCGGGATATGCACCTGTCAGTTTTAATTTATGTATGGAGTAGTAATCCGTCACTGTCGTGTTGTAATGAGCAGTGTCTGGCATGTTTCTGATATCCTTTACCATGTCGGTCCACTCTTTGAGTACCGGATTCTTGTCGTAAGCGACCTGTCCCATAAATGTAATAGGGTTGGCATCGTACAAAATGTTGCGGTGCAGTGTGACAGGTCGTAGACCTTCGTGTGAAAAAGACATGGCGAAGATGGAATCCTTATCGTATTCTATAGGAGAGTATAGTCCGGTCTGTACATTCGTAAGCAGGTCGAATTTACCTGTATTTCTGTTGATTTGCCATAAGTTGGCTACACCTGTATAATAGGATGTGCCTATCACACACGAGTCGTCCAGAGAATAACTGTATTGATTGAGTGTAGTACCTTGTTCATGAAATATTGTCTTGAATTCCAGATGCCCCAGATCCATACCTTTTATGTCAAATTCGATTAGCGACTGTTCACCGTCCAGGCGGTTATAACAGGCCATCAGTTTACTGCCGTCGTGTGATATCGTCAGGTCGCTGATAGTTTCTCCAAACTTGAAAGTGTACAGGGCTATTTCTTTGTCCAGGTTATCACTGAAGTATACCAGTGTGACTTTCCCTTCGTTTTGCATGATTCCATACAGTCGTTTGTTCATCTTATTGTATACGATAGAAGACACACGCGTAAGGAGCTTTTTCTGCAAGCGTTTTCCTGTTCCCATATCATATACGGAAAGTCCTCTGAATGAATTGTTCTGTGTGGTTACAAAGAGTCTATCGCCTTCTTCGTCGACAGCCACGTAGCATACGTTGTATATAGTACTGCTTTCTACCGGTGCCAACTTTCGCATTTTCCCGGTTTCCCGGTTGATGGCACATACATGCGATAGTTTACCGGGGTAGTCAACACCCATGACAAACTCATGGCGTTTGCTGTTGTACACGACATTGGATGCCGATCCCATATTTCGTGCCAGCGGTTTCGTTTCAGTTGTCGGATATTTAGCTATAGAATCAAGATTCTCTTTCTGAAAAACATATTCGTAGTCTCTCCATTCATTCCAGACAGATGAAAGACTTCTGCCATAAACTCTTTTAAACTGATTCATGAACATCGTGCGCGTACCGTCTTTTCTGTTGAAGAAATCAAGCATTTTAGGTACACCATATTTCAGAGCCAGATAATTGACGAACCGGGTACCGTACAGATAAGAATTGGCTCCCATCTGGAAGTCCTTTGCGTTACCTTCCGCATCAAGTCCCGTGACAGTATACAATGTCTGATTGTCATGAATCAGCGTACGGAAAAACATTTCGTCATAGTTGCCTAACGAACGACCGACACCGCCGTTAAGCCAAGTCTCCATAAAGATGGCGATACCCTCTTGGTACCAGCGGGGCGAATACCAGCGTGGGGTGGTCAGATAACTGGCAACAGCCGACAATGGAGAGCGGGCGTTGACAGAAACCTTGCCCAGAAAAATCTTTCGCCATAACGCATCCCTTGAAGCTGTCTTGTCGCACATTGCCACATGCGTCTGTTCATGGTTGAACAAATCCTGAAAACGTTCCGTGTTAGGCATGATGTTATAGTGAAGACTAGGCGGCGCGACATAAGTGCTGATAAAGTTGAACGGTGTGACACAGGCTCCCCCGTTACCGTCATCCTGCAGGTCGTTGAGGAAAACATACGTTTTTTTAGGTTTATACCCCCACAATGCAGAATGGGCATAGTAAGCACGGTAATAACTTTTAAGCAGGTAAGGAACAAATGGCGAGAGATAGTCCCCCGCCATGATGATGTTTACATCTTTGTTCTCAACTTGTTTAAGAAATTTCTGTGCATGTATTGCCGTAACCGACAGAACAAACAATATGATTGTGGTCAGCGTCCTTCTTTTCATCGATTATATTATTATGGTATAATAGGTTTAGGTAGATAAGGTTCTAGTACAATCATACTCATCAATTCAGTAGTATTCATAACATGGGAATTTATGGATTTTTTGGAAGCATTTCCATATCCCATCTGAGAAGGATCCATCCCTTTCGCTTTTCCTAATGTTTTTTTGTTTTGCATAGAAACTATATTATTACTCATTTCATGAAAACCACTCTTTATTTCTTTCTGAGTATTCACATTCACGCCAGCCCTGGTAATTGGTCTGGCAAAGACTAAATTATTGGCGGCAAAGCCTAATGAGGCTATTTGCATTCCTAAAGTATTAACGGATCTTACGTTGTCGCCGCATGATGTGGCTATG
>NZ_CALMHT010000117.1 GCF_937863835.1 uncultured Prevotella sp. | reverse complement strand
GAGACCATCGTCAATTCAGAAATAAGAAAAAGACAGGAAAAGTTACTGTAAGAGGTAAACTCAGTGAAACAATGGAACAATTCCTTTTGAACAGTATATGGAAACAAGCTGGATGGAAATAATTACAAAAATAGTATGATAAAGATTATGGAAAAAGTATTATGTCATATAGAATGGAACGGTTCATGCTATTGGATTAGCAATGATACCATAGATGGAGTCATTGGAGCTTCGGGTAAAACTTTAGATGAGGCAAAAAAGAATTTTAAAGAAACATTGGATTTCGATATAGAAGCATCAGAATCTTATCATGATGCACCTCCCGCATTAAAGGATGGCAATTATGAAATAGAGTATGTATACGAACCTTCGGCTTTATTAAAAACATATCAGCATTACACTACTCTTGCCGCTCTTTCTGAAGCTACTGGTATAAGTCAGCGCCAACTCAGCTTTTATATGAATGGAAAACATAAGCCCAGACCTGTCATGATAAGTAGAATCAAGGAAGGATTCAGAAGCATTGTAAACCAATGCAGAGAATTGGCTGTATTATAACGGACATATATACGAAATGTGGTGCCAGGAGTATTTCATTGTACTTCAGGCACCACTATAGGATAATCAGTATTTATCTTATCTCTTATCCTGCACACCGAATTTCATCCATTCTTCCTGCGGATAGTAGCCTTTGATGATTTTTTTCTTCTCCGCAAAACTGTCTTTGACGTTCTGAAGGATCTTATTCATGGTCTTCACTTTGGCTGAAAGTTCTGCACGGATGGCATCACATTCTTTATTGGCTGCAGCCAATTCTTTCAGTTGACCATCCATCCCGTCCAGGTCGGACGCACTGATGTTGCGATTCTGCACTTCTCTGAGATTCTTACGTAAGCCATCGATCAGCACTTGGCTCTTTTCAATCTGTAAATCAATTGTTTTTGACATAATTTTTTTGTTTTTTGAATTAAAATCGAACACAAATATAACAAAAAAAGTGGATTTTGTGATATCGTAAAATGTCGATTTTTCAGAAACTTTAAGTCTAAAAAGGCTATGATTTAACTTTTATTTTGTACTTTTGCGCCCAAAATATCACAATGAGAATAGACATTATTACAGTACTGCCTGAGATGCTTGAGGGCTTCGTGAATGAATCGATTCTGGCCAGGGCTCAGAAGAAGGGACTGGCGGAGATTCATCTGCACAATCTGCGCGACTATACATTGGACAAATGGAGACGTGTGGACGATTACCCTTACGGCGGTTTTGCGGGCATGGTGATGCAATGCGAACCTATCGACAGGGCTATATCGGCTCTGAAGGCTGAAAGGGATTATGACGAGGTCATCTTTACTTCACCGGACGGTGAACAGTTTGACCAACATGTGGCCAATGACTTGTCGATGAAAGGAAATATCATCATTCTGTGCGGTCACTACAAGGGTATCGACCAACGGATACGCGAACATCTGATTACCCGCGAAATCAGTATCGGTGATTATGTGCTGACGGGCGGTGAACTGGCGGCGGCGGTGATGGCAGATGCTATCGTAAGACTGGTGCCGGGGGTTATCAGTGACGACCAGAGCGCACTGTCTGACTGTTTTCAGGATGATATGCTTTCGGCTCCTATCTATACCCGTCCTGCCGACTATAAAGGTTGGAAGGTTCCCGATATCCTGCTGAGCGGTAATGACGCCAAGATCAAGGACTGGGAGATAGAACAGAGTTATGAGCGGACCAAAAGACTCAGACCAGACCTGCTGAAGTGATACAAAACTTTTCACCCAACTTATAACCTTCTTCATATAGGGCTTCCAGTTTGGTGACATCTTTCTCTATCCGCCCCACTTCCATCTTACGTTCCGGACGAATGCAGATAATCTGACCCGACTCCTCCAGTTGGTCTATCATATCCAACTGTCTGTCGTAGGCCTCGCACCGATGACTTAAGACGACACGGAAACGGGGATAGTTTTTGTAGAAGAAATATTTGATTTTGTGATCAGCTTCCGTACTGCGATATCCTTTGTTACGGGTAAGCACGACCACATTCTTATGATGGCCTTGTTCCATCGCTCTCATCACAGGGATACTGTCTACAATTCCTCCATCCAGCATCGGTATTCCGTCTACATCCACGATTTTACTGACATAAGGCAGACTGCTGCTAGCACGTACGGCATCCAACAGTCGCTGACGGTCGTCTTTCACATGCAGATAACACGCCTTGCCCGTAAGACAGTTGGTGGTTACCATCTCGAAGACATCCGGATTGTTGAAGTAAGTGTCAAAATCATAAGGCAACAAAGTTTTGGGGAAATCTTCGTATAAGAGTTTGGTATCAAAGATACATCCTTGCGTTACCAGATGGCGCAAACCGATATATTTATACTTAGCCAAATAATCAATATTGGATATGCGGGCTCGACGGGGCTGATGGCTCATATATGACAATCCGTTGCAGGCTCCTGCGGATACTGCCACCACGTAATGGAAATATAGGTTATACTTCATAAATGCGTCGAGGACACCACTGGTGAATACCCCACGCATACCTCCTCCTTCCAGTACAAGTCCTGTGTTTCTATCAATTTGCATAAATTCTGGTTAATTTTTCGCGCAAAGTTACTAATTTTTCATCTAAATTTATTAACTTTGCCCTGTTAATTAATAGAATTTATCATTATGTTCAGCAAAGAAACATACGTAAGCCGCCGCGCTCAACTGAAGAAGCTCGTAAAGAGTGGCATTATCATTCTATTTGGTAATAACGGATCACCATCCAATTATCCTGCCAACGTATATTCTCCGTTCAGACAGGACTCGTCATTCCTCTACTATTTCGGTCTTAACCGCGATGGTCTGGCAGGTGTGATAGACATCGACAATGACATGGAGACTCTGGTCGGTGACGATATCGATATTGAAGATATCGTATGGTACGGTAGTGTAGAGAGTGTACATGATTTAGCCGCACAGACCGGAATAGGCAGTTCGGTTCCTATGAAGGATCTGAAAACGATATGCAACGAGGCTATGAGACAGAAAAGACAGATCCACTTCCTGCCGCCTTACCGCTTTGACACCAAAATACAGATTTTCGACCTGCTGGGTATTCATCCCAACCAACAGAAGGATGCAGCTTCGGTAGAACTGATCATGGCTGTGGTGAAGATGCGCTCCACAAAGGAACCTCAGGAAATAGCAGAACTGGAAAAGGCTGCCGAAATAGGTTATCAGATGCATACGACCGGTATGAAACTGGTCAAACCGGGTATCGTGGAACATTATATAGGTGCTCAGATAGAAGCAGTAGCCAATGCTTACGGTTCGAAGGTGAGTTTCCCTACCATCTTTTCCCAGCATGGTGAGATCATGCACGGGGTTCCGTCGATGGCAAAACTGGAATCCGGCAGACTGGTTATCTGTGATGCCGGTGCCGAAACAATGGACAGCTACTGTTCTGACAACACTCGTACATATCCTGTAAGTGGAAAGTTTACACAGAGACAACTGGAAATATACAGTATCGTGGAGGCTTGTCACGACTATACGCTGCAAGTAGCTAAACCTGGCATCAAATGGTATGACGTACATAAGAACGTCTGCAGAATGATGACGGATAAACTGAAAGATCTGGGACTGATGAAAGGGGATACGGAAGAAGCTGTAAAAGCCGGCGCACACGCGATGTTCCTGCCTCACGGACTGGGTCACATGATGGGTATGGATGTGCACGACATGGAAGGTCTGGGACAGAACTATGTGGGATTCGACGATGAGATACAGCCGTCTACACAGTTTGGTACCAACTGTCTGAGAATGGGACGCAGACTACAGGAAAACTTTGTCATGACCGACGAACCGGGTATCTACTTTATCCCGGCGCTGATCGACGACTGGAAGGCAAGCGGACACTGTAAGGAATTTATCAATTTCGACTTACTGGAGACTTACAAGGACTTCGGCGGTATCCGTATCGAAGATGATATCCTTATCACCAAAGACGGTTGCCGGTTTATAGGAAAAGAACTGATACCATATCATCCGAAAGATGTGGAAGAGACAATGAAGAATAATTAAAATTATCTGATAAATATTTATGAAAAAAATGATGGTATTGGCACTGGTGGCTCTATTGACCATGGGTGCAAACGCTGAAGTGAAAAAAGACTCGGTAAACAAAAACAAATTCGTGTTTACGACAGTCAAGGAGAACAAAATTACTAGTATTAAAGACCAAAACCGTAGTGGTACGTGCTGGGACTACTCTACACTGAGTTTCTTTGAGAGTGAAATCCTGAAAAAGACGAATAAGACATACGACCTGTGTGAGATGTTTGTAGCCAATAAGGATTATCTTGACCGCGCCACGATGTCAATACGTATGCATGGTGATGTTTCTTTTTCGGAGGGCGGTAGTTCATACGATGTTCTTTATTGTATGAAAAACTATGGTATCTGTCCTGAAACGGCGATGCCGTTGCCCGGTACGCTGTATGGCGACACGCTGGCCAACTTCGGTGAATTCTTCAAGGCGATGACCGCTTATGTGGATGCAATCGCCAAGAGTGATTCCAAAAAACTGACGCCCGCATGGAAGACGGGACTGCAGGGCATCATTGAGGCTTACCTCGGCAAATGCCCTACTTCATTCTCTTATGAGGGTAAAACTTATACACCGCAGTCTTTCGTCAAAAGTCTCGGTATCGACCTAGACGACTACGTAAGTATAACAAGCTATACACATCATCCTTTCTGGACTGAATTCCCCGTCGAAGTGCAGGACAACTGGAGATGGGCTCCTAGTTACAATGTCCCGATGGAGGATATTATCAAGATCATGGACAACGCCATCAACAACGGTTACACCATCGCATGGGGCGGCGACGTGACAGAAGACGGTTTCACACGTAAAGGACTGGGACTGGCCCTAGACCAGAAGAAAGTCCGCAGTATGGTCGGCACAGATGCTGACAAATGGTTCAAGATGTCCAAGGATGAGAAAAAAGAAAAACTGGATTCCATCGGTGTCAATGCACCGGAGATCGTTCCTACACAAGAAATGCGCCAGGAGGCTTATGACAACTGGGAAACAACAGACGATCATGGTATGCAGATATACGGTATCGCCAAAGACCAGAACGGCAAGGAATATTATATGGTGAAGAATTCATGGGGCAAATACGGTGACTACAACGGTATCTGGTATATGTCCAAAACATTTGCCAAATATAAACTGATGGATATGATGATCAACAAGAACGCCATTCCAAAAGACATACGCAAAAAACTGGGTATTTAACCATATCTGAAAGGTAGGAAAATGAAATAATGGTATCGTTATTTCATTTTCCTATTTATTTTTTTCAATCGCTGTTTTTTCATATTCCTTTTCGTCGTTCCTGTCATTTATCAATTATTGAATATTAATTTTTATTTTTTTTCTCTTTTTCGTTTTTTATTTGTAACTTTACACGCTAATTGGCATGAAAGAAAATAAAAAACTATATAATGAATTTCAAATGGAACTACGAAACACCTACATCAGAACAACAAGAAGCGGCTAACGAGTTCGGAGAAAAACTTGGTATTAGTCCGATACTGGCGCGCCTTCTATTGCAGCGAGGTATAGACACGGTTTCGGCAGCCAAACGTTTTTTTCATCCACAATTAGCAGATCTGCTCAATCCTTTTCTGATGAAAGATATGGATGTAGCAGTAGACAGGCTAAACGATGCTATGGGACGCAAGGAACGCATTATGGTGTATGGAGACTATGATGTCGATGGATGTACAGCTGTGGCTCTGGTGTATAAGTTTCTGCAGCAATTCTATTCGAATATTGACTACTATATTCCCGACAGATATGACGAGGGATATGGTGTAAGCAAGAAAGGAATAGATTATGCTCATGAGACGGGTGTGAAATTAATTATTATTCTTGATTGCGGTATTAAGGCAATCGATGAAATCGCTTATGCCAAAAGCCTAGGTATTGATTTCATTATCTGTGATCATCATGTGCCGGATGACGAGATGCCGCCTGCGGTGGCTATCCTCAATCCTAAACGTAATGATAATACGTATCCGTTCTCCCATCTGTCAGGATGCGGGGTCGGTTTCAAGTTTATGCAGGCTTTTGCCAAAAACAATGGCATTCCTTTTTCCAATCTTATTCCCCTACTCGACTTCTGCGCTGTGAGCATAGCGTCTGATATTGTGCCAGTCACCGATGAGAACAGGATTCTCGCCTTTCACGGACTGAAACAACTGAATCAGAATCCGAGTATAGGACTGAAGGCGATCATCGATATCTGCGGACTGAACGGCCGGGAACTGTCGATGAGTGATATTGTGTTCAAGATCGGACCTCGTATCAATGCTTCGGGACGTATGGAGAATGGCAAGGAGAGCGTGGACCTGTTAGTCGAGAAAGATCTCAACCTGGCGTTGAAAGAGGCTCGGAATATCAATGAATATAATGAGCAGCGCAAAGATATTGACAAGCAGATGACCGAGGAAGCCAACCAGATCGTCGCTGAACTGCAAAAGCAGAAGCATCATTCGAGCATCGTATTGTATGACGAGAACTGGAAAAAAGGGGTAATCGGTATCGTGGCTTCCAGACTGACAGAGATTTACTTTCAACCGACTGTCGTGCTGACCCGTGACGGTGATTTCGCTACGGGTTCGGCGAGAAGTGTGACGGGATTTGATGTGTATGCGGCTATCAAGAGTTGCAGGGATATCCTGGTCAACTTCGGCGGACATACGTATGCCGCTGGTCTCACGATGAGGGTGGACAAGATAGAGGAATTCAAGAAACGTTTCCAGGGATTTGTCGAAGAGCATATCATGCCCGAGCAGACAGAAGCCATCCTGAATATCGATGCGGCCATTGACTTCAAAGACATCAATAAAAAATTGCAGACCGACCTGAAGAAATTTTCCCCTTACGGTCCCTGTAACACCAAACCGCTGTTCTATACCAGTCAGGTTTATGATTACGGAACCAGCAAGGTGGTAGGCAGGGAACAGGAGCATATCAAACTGGAACTGGTCGACAGTATGTCGAGTAATGTCATGAACGGCATTGCCTTCGGACAGAGTGCTTCGGCCAGATATATCAAGTCGAAACGCAGTTTCGATATTGTCTATACGATAGAGGAAAATCTCTATAAACGTGGTGAGGTTCAACTGCAAATTGAAGATATACGTCCATCGGAAGAGTGAACTACAGGGAAATTCTAAGGTCTTACTTCGGATACAACGACTTTCGTGGCATCCAAAGTGAGATTATCGAAAGTATCGGGGCCGGGAAGGACACTTTGGGACTGATGCCTACAGGTGGAGGCAAGTCTATCACTTTTCAGGTTCCTGCTCTCGCGATGGAGGGTGTGTGTATCGTTATCACACCACTTATCGCTCTGATGAAAGACCAGGTGGCTCATCTGAGGGCACGGGGCATCAAGGCGGCGGCTATCTATTCCGGACTTTCCAGGGAGGAAATCATCACCATACTCGAAAACAGTATTTTCGGGGGGGTGAAAATTCTGTATATATCGCCAGAAAGACTGTCGTCCAGATTATTCCTTACCAAACTGAAACATATCAAAGTCAGTTTTATCACTGTCGACGAGGCTCACTGCATCAGTCAGTGGGGTTACGACTTTCGTCCTTCTTATCTGAAGATTTCTGATATCAGAAAGACGATCGGTAAGGAGATTCCTGTGTTGGCGCTCACCGCTACGGCTACACCGCAGGTGGTCAAGGACATAGAGGATAAACTGGGATTTACGGAGGATAACGTGTTCAGAATGAGTTTTGAACGAAAGAATCTGGCCTATATCGTACGCGTCGCCACCGACAAGCGCAAGGAGATGATCCATATTCTCAACAGTGTAGGCGGCAGTGCCATCATTTATACAAGGAGCAGAAAGAATACGAAAGAGATAGCACAGTTGCTCAATGACAACGGGTTAAGTGCCACCTTTTATCATGCCGGTCTGGACCATACGGTGAAGGATGAAAGACAGAAGGCGTGGCAGGGAGACCAGATAAGAATCATGGTTGCCACCAATGCGTTCGGTATGGGTATCGACAAACCGGATGTCAGACTTGTCATCCATATCGACTGTCCTGATTCTATCGAGGCGTATTTTCAGGAAGCCGGTCGTGCAGGAAGGGACGGATGGAAATCGTATGCCGTATTACTGTATAATGACAGTGATAAACGGAAGTTGGACAAGCGTGTCACAGATACTTTCCCTGAAAAGGAATACATCCGTACCGTTTACGAACATCTGGCCTACTTCTATCAGATAGGCGCCTATTCGGGCGAAGGACTCACATTCCAGTTTAATATCGATAAGTTTTGTCGCACATTCAAGCACTTCCCTATTCAGGTAGATTCTTCGCTCAGAATACTTCAAAGGGCTGGTTATATAGAATACGACGAAATAGGTGATGATGCCGCAAGGGTGATGTTCCTGTTGGGTAGAAATGAACTGTATCGGTTGGAGAATCAGACGAAGAACGAGGAGACTGTCATTACGGCGTTACTCAGATGTTACGGTGGTCTGTTTACCGATTATGTGTATATCGATGAGGCTTTTGTGGCTCAACAGGCGGGACTGAACAAACAGGAAGTCTATCTGATTCTCAAGAATCTGAGTGCACGTCATATATTACATTTTATCCCTCAACGGAAGATGCCTACAATCACCTATACCACTTGGCGCGAGGAAGGTGACAAACTTGTGATCGGTGAGGATGTATATGAAAAACGTAAGGAACAATACAAGAACAGGATCTATGCGATGATCGAATATGCTTCCAACGACTATACGTGCAGAAGTCGTATGCTTCTGAGATATTTCGGTGAGAAGAATATTCACGACTGCGGACAATGCGATGCCTGCAATAATCACAACGGTGACAGACTAAGTGAAAGTGAGGCCGACGATGTGAAGAAAAGAATTTTGTCGGTCCTTGCAGATGGCAGTCATCATCCGTTCTCCGATCTTCTCAGTCTTCATCTGCCTGATCGCATTATCAACGAAACAATCGAATATCTGATAGACGAAGAAATAATCAGGACCGAAGACGGAATGCTCTATAAAGACTGAAGAAAATAAAAAGAGGTGCTGAAAAAAATCAGCACCTCTTTTTGTTTTTATCTAAAGAAAAATTAGTCTTGACCGTTGTTTTCAGGACGGAGTTTACGAACTGTAACAGCTGTACGCCACATTTCGCTCTCGCGCATTGCCTTCAACTCAGCGTTCAGTTTCTCACGATAGTCTGTTTTAGAGTTGCTGTCGATAGAAATCTGAGCTTCGTTACCAGTCTTTACTGAGTAGTACAACCACTCCATAACCGGTTTGATAGCGTCGTGGAAACGAGGAGCCCAGTCGAGAGCACCGCGCTGTGCTGTTGTAGAACAGTTGGCATACATCCAGTCCATTCCCTTTTCAGCGAACAGAGGCATCAAGCTCTGTGTCAACTCTTCAACTGTCTCGTTGAATGCTTCCGAAGGAGAGTGACCGTTCTCACGGAGAACTTCATACTGAGCAAGAAGAAGACCCTGGATAGCACCCATCAGTGAACCGCGCTCACCTGTAAGGTCTGATGTAGCCTCACGATGGAATGTTGTCTCGAACATATAACCTGCACCGATACCGATACCGAATGCGAGTGTACGCTCTTTAGCGTTGCCTGTAGCATCCTGGTATACTGCATAAGAGCAGTTCAGACCACGACCTTCGCAGAACATAGTACGAAGAGATGTACCAGAACCCTTAGGGGCAACCATGATAACATCAACATCCTTTGGTGGGATTACACCTGTACGGTCGCTCCAGTTGATAGCGAATCCGTGTGAATAATATAGAGCCTTACCTGCTGTAAGATATTGTTTGATTTTAGGCCAAACCTGAATTTGTCCTGCATCTGAAAGAAGCATACAAACGATTGTACCTTTCTGAGCAGCCTCTTCGATAGAGAACAAAGTCTTACCAGGTACCCATCCGTCTGCTTTTGCCTTATCGTATGTCTTGCCTTCGCGCTGACCAACAATCACGTTGAATCCGTTATCACGCAGGTTGCATGCCTGGCCTGGTCCCTGAATACCATAACCTAGAACTGCAATTGTTTCATTCTTTAATACTTCGCGAGCTTTCTCCAATGAAAATTCTTTGCTGGTGACTACTGTCTCTGTAACGCCACCGAAATCCATTTGTGCCATAATTATATATTTTTTAATTTGTGCAACCTATCTCAAGGTTGCGGGTTTAAACTTTTTTCTTTACTTTTTTGTTTCGAGGTGCAAAGTTACATATTTATATTGAAATATCAAAAGAAACTTTCAATCTTTCACAAATTTAACCTTACATCTGCAAGTTTCTACTTCATTTTCGCTTTTTTCTTCCGATTTAGTAATTCTGATGCAATACTCTTCTTCGCCTGTTTTTTCACTATAGAAGTGTAGTTTGTCTCCAAAATGACTTTCGGCCACGTATGCTATTTCAAATCTTTTCAGTCGGAATTCACTATATTGCTTCAGCGGGAAGAGGTCTAACACATGTTCGATGTATTTGATACTGTTGATATGTCCGTTCACATCCACATCATTATAATGTGTATCGATCGTCCTCACCAGTTGGGCTTTATCGTCCATCTTTACTCTCGAACTCTTTTCTATCGGGCATTCCTTTTCGGTATCTATATAGTCTACGATTTTCCCATCATGTATCTCCAGTATATTCTGGGGCTGACGGGTCTGTGTATCTATCATCGCCCACACACTGCGACCATACCCGTATACCTTACCGTCTTCTCCTTCTATCTTGAAGTTACGGTTGGTGAAATATCTCATAGCTCCCTCTATCCATGTTTCCACAAAAAACTTGGTATACTGACTGGGCATGTCGGTCAGTTCCAAAGCCAGACGCGACAGCACCCACGTTTTGTGTATCGGATTCAGATAAGGCATACCGAATCCGCGCGCATAAGAGTGAAAGTCGGCTGCATTGAGCATATAGTTACCCAGATGACCGAACAGGAGATGGTGGGTAAAATCACAATGGAACGGTTCTGCCATAAAGGGATACCGTCCTACCTTACTCGTTTCTATCATTTTTCTATCCGTTCTACTATGTTATTCTTTGCGTGATGCTTCTGCTTCGCGTTCTGCCAGAAAATCGCTTACATGTTCTTCCGTACTGCGTGTGACGGCGATACGGCCCGAACGGGTATACTGCAGGATGCAGTCAAACTTGTCCAGTTTGAAGTACATACTCTGTATATCTTCCGTCATACCGCTCAGCATTACGATGCAATAGGTGGGGTTGACCTCTATGATACGGGCATCATACTTACGTATGGTACGTGATATATCCGGATTATCGAGTACCACTGGAGTAGACAGTTTGTACATACCCACTTCACGTATGAAGAGTTGGTCGTCGATATAATAACTGGCCTTCACCACATCTATTTTCTTTTCTATCTGTTTGGTTATCTTGCGAATCTGCACTTCATCGTCGCTCCATGCCGTAATCGTATACTTATGTACACCTTCTATACTGGAGGCTGAAACATTCAGACTCTCTATGTTGACCTGACGGCGTGTGAATACTGCTGTGATCTGATTCAGAATACCTGCAATATTCTCTGAGTAAACCAGTAATGTATATAATTTTTTCTCGTTTGATTCCATAATTCTATATATTTATTTCCAACAGCATTTCGTCTACAGATTTCCCCGGAGGAGTCATAGGCAATACATTATCGTCTTCTTTGATGGCGCATTCCAATAAATATGGACCGTCTGTGGCGAGCATCTTGTCTACGGCTTCTTTCAAGTCCTTGCGGTCTACGACCAGACCATAAGGGATGTGGTATCCATCGCATATATTCTTATATTGAGGATTCATCATTTTTGTAAATGATTTGCGCTGTCCGAAGAACATGTCCTGCCACTGGCGTACATTGCCGAGATAGTTGTTGTTCAACAGGATGATCTTGACAGGAGCCTGCTGTTCCATAATGGTACCCAGTTCCTGTATACTCATCTGCAGTCCACCGTCTCCGCAGAACATACATACGGTACGGTCGGGAGCTCCGAATGTAGCGCCGATAGCTGCCGGCAGACCGAATCCCATTGTACCCAGTCCACCGCTGGTTACGATACTGCGGTTCTTTTTATATCTGAAGTAGCGACTGCTCATCATCTGGTTCTGACCTACATCGTTCACCAGTACGGCATCTCCATGGGTAGCTTCGGCAACAACATTTGTCACCTCGCCCATCAACAGGGGTCCTTCGGTAGGATGGATGGCTGGTTGTATAACCCTCTTGTTCTCTTCGTCAAAGAGAGGTTTGAAAGAGTCACGCCATTCCCTATGCTCGTTCTGCTTCAGCAGTTTGGTAATAGCCGGGAGTGATTCCTTGCAGTCGGCTATCACGGCAACATCGGTTTTGATATTCTTGTCTATCTCCGACTTATCTATATCGAGATGTATGATTTTAGCCTGTTTGGCATAAGTGCGTGGATGCCCTGTCACACGGTCGCTGAAACGCATACCGATGGCTATCAGCACATCACATTCCTGTTCTTTCACATTCGGGGCATAGTTGCCGTGCATACCCAGCATACCCATATCCAGAGGGTGTCCGGTAGGTAATGCCGAGAGTCCTAACAATGTACGTGCTGCTGGTATATCAGCCTTCTCGAGAAAGTCCATCAATTCTTTCTGCGCACAACCCAGTTCCACGCCCTGACCTACCAGTGCAAGCGGTTTTTTGGCCTTGTTGATCAACTGTGCCGCCTTGACCACCGCATCATTGTCCAGTTTGGGATAAGGTACATAACTGCGTACGAAATCCACATGTTTCGGTTCATACTCGGTCGTGGTGACCTGCGCATTTTTAGGGAAGTCGAGCACAACAGGACCCGGACGACCGGAACGTGCGATATAGAACGCGCGACTTACCGCCCACGCTATATCCTCCGGTCTACGTATCTGGTAACTCCATTTACTGATCGGTTGAGCCACGCCTACGAGGTCCACTTCCTGAAAGGCATCATTACCCAGAGCTGCGACACCTACCTGACCGGCTATCACGATAATCGGAGTACTGTCCATCATGGCATCTGCCACACCTGTCAGTGTATTGGTGGCACCTGGTCCGCTTGTCACGATACAGACACCCACTTCACCGCTCACTCGGGCATATCCTTCGGCAGCATGGGCAGCACATTGCTCATGACGTACCAATATATGGTCAAAACTCTTTTTTTCTCCTCTTGTGTAGTCGTAGAGAGCATCGAATACAGGCATGATCGAACCGCCCGGATAACCGAAGATGGTCTTAACGCCCTCAGCCTTCAATGATCTCATCAGAGCCTCAGCTCCTGTAATTACTTCCTTACTCATATTTATTCAGTTAATCTATGATTCTTACTCCACCCTTGTCTGCCGAACTTACGCTTTGGGCATAAGCGCGCAAAGCCTTGCTTACTACACGGTTACGTGTAACAGGCTGTTGTGGGCGCGCTGCCAGTTCTTCGTCAGACAGTTTTACATTGATGGCGCGGTTTGGAATATCTATCTCTATGATGTCTCCGTCCTTGATCTTACCGATGTTACCGCCGGCTGCCGCTTCGGGTGATATATGACCGATACTCAGTCCGCTGGTTCCGCCTGAGAACCGTCCGTCTGTGATCAGTGCACACTCTTTACCCATGTGCATACTCTTGATATAGGATGTAGGATATAGCATCTCCTGCATACCGGGACCACCCTTCGGACCTTCGTGTGTGATGACGACGCAGTCGCCCTTCTTCACCTTACCGCCGAGGATACCGTCGCAGGCTGCTTCCTGTGAATCGAACACCACTGCATGACCGCTGTACTTCCATAGCGAGGGGTCTACACCGGCTGTCTTCACTACACAACCGTCTTGTGCGATGTTTCCGAACAGTACGGCGAGCCCGCCGTCTTTCGTATACGCATTCTCAAGATCACGGATACATCCCTCTTTGCGGTCTGTATCAAGACTTTCCCACTGTGTGTCCTGACTACCCATCTGGGTAGAGAACTTCCCTGCTGGGGCACTGTGGTATATTCTGCTGGCCTCGGCATCGATGTCAGCAACGGTAATATCGTATTTTTTCAGTTGTTCGCCCAGTGTCTTACCGTCAACGCGTTTCACATTGCCGTTGACCAGTCCACCCTTCTCCAGTTCGTTGAGGATACCGAAGATACCACCGGCGCGGTTGCACTCCTGTACGGAATATTTCTGTGTGTTCGGAGCCAACTTGCAAAGACATGGCACCTTTCTGCTCAGCATATCGATATCGCTCATCTTGAAGTCGACCTCACCCTCCTGGGCTACAGCCAACAGGTGGAGAACGGTATTCGTACTACCGCCCATGGCGATATCAAGCGCCATCGCGTTAAGGAAAGCGTCACGGGTCACTATACTGCGCGGCAGTACACTTTCGTCACCTTCTTCATAATATTTCATGGCGTTGGTTACGATCTGGCGGGCTGCATCCTTAAACAAGCGGATACGGTTCTTATGTGTGGCAAGGATTGTACCGTTACCTGGCAGAGCCATACCGATAGCTTCAGTGAGCGAGTTCATCGAGTTGGCGGTAAACATACCCGAGCAACATCCGCAACCCGGACAGGCACAACCTTCGATCTTCTGCATATCCTCGTCGCTGACACTTGTATCCGCACCTTTAATCATTGCTGTAATCAGGTCGGCGTTCTCACCTTTCCATTTACCAGCCTCCATCGGACCACCCGAACAGAATACTGTAGGGATGTTCAGACGCATTGTAGCCATCAGCATACCCGGAGTGATTTTATCACAATTGGAGATGCATATCATCGCATCCGCCTTATGGGCATTGACCATATATTCCACAGAGTCGGCTATGATATCACGACTAGGCAGCGAATAAAGCATACCGTCATGTCCCATGGCGATACCGTCATCGATAGCTATCGTATTGAATTCGGCTGCATAGCAACCCATGGATTCTATTTCCTTCTTGACGATTTGTCCTATTTCATGGAGGTGAGTATGTCCCGGCACGAACTGGGTAAAAGAATTGACGATTGCAATAATCGGTTTCCCGAATTGTTCCTGTTTCATACCTGTGGCTACCCATAGAGCTCTGGCTCCGGCCATCTTTCTACCTTCTGTGCAGACTGCACTTCTCAACTGATGTTTCATTGTAGTAACGTTTTCTATTTCTTCGCGATCATACCGCTGTTCATTTCAAAATTGAATGCAAAGTTACTCCGTTTTTCTGTAAATACCAACGATTTTTCGGTAAAAGTTGACCAAAATGACAAAATCGTAAGAAAAAGTATTAGAAAAATTATAATTTAAAACAAAACTTGCACTATTCTGTTTCGATTGTGCAATAAAAAGAAAGAGGACTTGCCTATACAGTGATAAGCGAAGTCCTCCTCTGGTCTGAAAATTAAAGTTTTATAGTTAAATATGTAATTTTAGGTCTATTCCTATCTGTACCGGATTGCCGAGTTGGGCGAAAGTACGTTTTGTTCTGTCGGCACTGGCCTGTACTGCGAATGTATTGTATTTCGTGTCGGTCAGATTCTTTCCCCATATACTGATGGTAAGCAGTTTACCGAATTGAGCGTCTACGTGGGCGCCCAGTACGGCGTACAATTTCTGATAACTGGTATTCGATTCGTCCCAGTAAGTCTTACCGTTCCCGTTGACATTGGCTCCCAGTACGATAGCGGTCAGTCCACTGTTCCTGACATCAAACCGATAGTCGGCGGATGCCGAGAAAGCGTGCTGCGGCACATAAGGCACATAATTGTTCTTATAAGAAACTTCCGTATATTTGCCGTTCACCTTCACGCTGTCGGTATAGTCTTTGAATACGGCACGGGTAAAACTATATGTCGCAGTCCAGTCCAGATGATCATTGAACGCACTGCCGCGCAACGCCATTTCCACACCGCAACTGGTGCTCTTACCGGCATTCACCATCATACGGCCGTATCCATAATTGCCTGCCATGACAGACAACTGCTGATTTCTGATTTCCATATAGAAAGCGGAGAAATCGGCATGCACCTTGTTACCGAACAGATTGAGATGCGTACCAGCCTCGTAGTTCCAACTGGTTTCCGGTTTATAACTGATGGTATTGTTGATATTCTCATAGTCGGCATCGGTATGAGGCACGTCATAACTGCTGCGCTGGGCTTTTAGACTGTTGGCATTCAGTTCGGTCTGCAGTATGTCCGAGAACATCTGAATATTGTATCCTCCGGCACGGAATCCCTTGCTTACGGTAGCATATACGTTACTTCCGTTATCGGACAAACGATAGTTGACGCCTATCTTCGGCAACAACTGGTCGAAGTGGTTGTCGGCATTGTTCTGAAGCAGTGATGTGAGATTGTTTGTAGCGCTCGTACCCATCACGTTAGCCGTCATGGCCATGATCGCTTCGGTATCATAATTCACCTTCACCTCACTGAAGTCATAACGCAGTCCCAGTGTCATCGTCAGTCGATCGGTGATGTCTATATTCGACTCGTGATAGAATCCCAGATTAAACTGCGGTGTGTGGAATTCACCGGGCACCACCATCGATACGTTCATCGACACACCGCCCGCCCGTGCTATGGCGGCTTCGGCGGCAGCCTGAGAGAGTCCCCTGGCCATGAATGATTTTACCATCGCATTGTACATGGATGTCTGTATGCCTGAGGCGATAGACGAAGTGGTGCCGTCGCCAAAGTAGATCGGGGCCTGTGTCTTAAGCCATTGGTATGAACCGAACATGCCGAATGTCCAGTGCCATCTGCCGGTATGATTGCTCTTCAGCGTAAACTCCTGCGTGCAGGCGTTCTGCAACTGTCGTTGCTCCATATACATATAGTCTGTCGGCAGATAGTCGATATCCATCAGCATATTGTCTTTGAGAAACTGCCAACTGCTGGTCGAAAAGAAATCAAAACCCTTGCCTGCCACCTTCACGTTCAGTCCCATGTTAAGCATGTTACGGCGGTACGTACCCTGGTAGTTGGTATTCGGGTCGGCCGTCACGCCCGTCTCCGAATCATATTCGCCATAAGGGAAACCGTTCTGATGTACATATTGGTAATCGGTGATAAAGTCTACATCCACCTTTCTCGTCGGTTTGAACATCAGTCGCAGTCGTCCTCCCGCCTCGTCATAATTGTCAGCCTTTTCACCGTTGAAAGTATTTTTGAAAAAACCGTTGCTGCCGTTATAGAATCCGGCAACAGAGAAAGCGAACCAGCGGTTTACCTTATTATATGTGGCGATTTCCGCCTTACGGTAGAAGTGGGTACCCACACCCAGATTGATATCAGTACCCTGATAGTCGAAAGGATTCTTGGTAAACATTCTGATCAGTCCCCCCTCGGTGTTCTGACCATAGAGTGTACCCTGCGGACCACGGAGCACATCCACACGGTCCAGTTGGTAAGTATGAAAGTTGTACGCATTCTTGCTCACAATCGGCATCCCGTCTACATACATACCCACAGCCGGGTTGTTGATTCTCGAACCGATACCTCTTATATACATAGATGAGGTAAGACGTGAACCGTAATGGGGCATGACGAACGACGGCACATATTTGGCCAGATCGGTGATGTCGTCAACCTTCAACTTCGACAGTTCCCTGTTCGTAAACACCGATGAACTGAGCGATTGCTGTCTCAGTCGGTAACTCTCTTTCGGTTGTGCTATCACCACCACTTCATCCAGGTCGAATACATGCGAAGTATCCGGCATCAGCATTTCATTCAGTCTGTCACTAAACGAAATAGCGTTTGCAGAGATTGACACTACAAACAAGGCAAACGCGACCATCATCTTTTTATCCATTATATCTATTAAGTATTGATTTTTCGGATGCAAAGGTACAGGGTTTGATTGGAATGTGCAATCCTCATTTATGATGATTTTTACGATTTCTTTTGTTGTTTCATATTTTATTTGTAACTTCGCACCCACATTAACTTACAATATGTAAGTAAAACCAACATTTTGTAACCAAAAACAAAACATACATTATGAGTAAACAAAAGAAATTCATACTGACAGAAGATCAGTTGCCTAAACAATGGTACAACATTCAGGCTGATATGGTCAACAAGCCATTGCCTCCTTTGAACCCTGCTACCAAACAGCCGTTGAAGGCTGAAGACCTCTACCCTATTTTCTGTGAGGAATGCAGCCGTCAGGAACTGGATACGGAACATGCATGGATCGACATTCCTGAAGAAGTGCAGGAAAGATATACTTATTACCGTTCCACACCGCTTGTACGTGCTTATGCACTGGAGGAGGCGCTCGGTACACCTGCACATATCTACTTCAAAAATGAAAGTACCAACCCACTGGGCAGTCATAAGGTCAACTCGGCCATCGCTCAGTGCTACTATGCCAAAAAAGAGGGCGTGACCAATGTCACGACCGAGACGGGTGCCGGACAGTGGGGCGCCGCCCTTTCTTACGCCGCTAAGACGTTCGGACTGGAAGCTGCCGTATATCAGGTCAAAATCAGTCTGCAGCAGAAACCGTACCGTGGTATCATCATGCGTACTTTCGGTGCACAGGTCACAGGTTCACCTTCTATGTCTACCCGTGCCGGCAAGGATATACTGACAAAAGACCCTACCTATTCAGGGTCTCTGGGTACAGCCATTTCAGAGGCTATCGAACTGGCTACCACGACACCTAACTGTAAATATACACTGGGTTCGGTATTAAGTCATGTCACCCTTCATCAGACTGTCATCGGTCTTGAGGCTGAAAAACAGATGGAGATGGCCGGCGAATATCCTGATATGGTCATCGCCTGCTTCGGTGGCGGTTCCAACTTCGGCGGCATTGCTTTCCCGTTCATGCGTCATAACATTCTCGATGGCAAACAGACTGAGTTTATCGCTGCCGAACCGGAGAGTTGTCCTAAACTGACAAGAGGTAAGTTCGAATACGACTTCGGTGATGAAGCCGGATATACTCCGTTGCTGCCTATGTACACACTGGGCCACGATTTCCACCCTGCCAACATACATGCCGGCGGTCTGCGTTATCACGGTGCCGGTACCATCGTTTCACAACTTATCAAGGATAAGATGATGCATGGTGTGGATATTCCTCAATTGGAATCTTTCGATGCCGGTATCTTATTCGCCCGTACCGAAGGTATCATCCCCGCTCCTGAGAGTTGCCACGCTATCGCAGCTACCATCCGCGAGGCCAACAAATGCAAGGAAAGCGGCGAGAAGAAGACTATCCTCTTCAATCTTTCCGGACATGGACTCCTTGATATGACAGCTTACGACTCTTACATCAACGGCGACCTGCGCAATTTCTCCGTTACCGACCAGGAGATACGCGAGAACCTGAAAGAGGTGGATGAAATCAATAAGAAATAAAGGTTTGATTCATCATACAGATAAAAAAGCATCCGATGTTATCATCGGATGCTTTTTTATCTGTTAAAACCAAATTTGTAAAACAAAATTCCACATTATATTGTCTAAGAAGTTTTTGGCCAATCATCTGTGTGCGATCTGCCGGGTATAATATTAGTATTTATACCGACGTACAGAACAAAAAACCGACTATTCTGAACAAATTAGAGGTCAAGATACAAAGCAATCAGCAATAAAATTTTTCGCCGTCGTGCGAGAAAAATTGCGCACCGCCAAAAAAAAAATTCCTTGAAGGAAAATAAATTTCCGCAGTGCGCAATTTTTCTCGCACGACGGCGAAAATGACAGAAACACATAAGGAAAATATTGTCAAATAAAATTTCGCTCATCTATCTACCGATACCTATTGTTCCCAGTCGCTATAGCTACGTCGTTTGGCTCCGGCAGAGCTTTGGTCTCCACCGGTGAGAGTACCACCGGTAGTAGGACCTGCCGTTCCGTCGCTCATAGTACTGTTAGACGTTGTCGTGCCTGCCAATATCTGATATTGCTCTTTAATCACTAATATTTTCGTATGGGGTGCGATATATGTCTTTTTCATTTCCGTTATCATTTTATTTATTGATATATTTTTTGCCATTCTTGATGACAATCCCCTTATAAGACTCATTGACACGCTGTCCGGTCGTGCTGTACAAGGCATCTGAACTTGCATTCCCGTTGATGACATTGACCGTTTCGATATCCGTGGCGTTGCCACCGTCGAAAGACATGGAGAACGATTTGGCATTGGCTGTATTGGCGGCATCACCTGTCAGTGTGAAGTAACCACGCATTCCGTTCATCTGTGTGCCTGTTGATGGATATTGCAGCGTTGTGCCATCAGAACTTAAGAACAGTTGGCTCTTATTACCTATGGTCAATGCGAAGGGACTGGTTATGCCCGTGAACGTGACGCAGGTAGTTGTGGTAGGTGTGGTGGCAGATGATATCGTCACATCAGTGAATGAGGGATTAGCCACTGTGTTCTGGGGTTTTATCAGATAAGGCACGCCAGCCTTGATACCGTCTGTCACAGCACCGAAGTTCATTGCCACAGTGCCATTACTATAGCTGGAACTTACTAGTTCATCTACAACTGTACTTGCACCGAATGTATTGTTAATAACAGAAGAACTGATATTAAAAGGAACGCAGAAGGAATTCCATTGACCTGCTTTTAATGTGCGGGTAAGGTTTGCCTGAATGGTCACCCCGTTCATCAATGTAATCAAGCTTGAATTATCTGATGATTCAGCGAGCGTAACAGAACTTGGTGTGGCTATCTCGAAATTATTATAACACATCATTTTTGTATTTGTAGGAGCTACTAAAATAACTTTATCCACTATGCCGAACGTCGATAGAGGAAAGTTTCCCGTACCATTCAATGTATATTGCGCTGGCATTGATCCTACCTCTCCGGGAACATTCAATGAAACAGAACCGACACAATTGCCATTCAGATATCCATAAACAATCAGGGGATCGTCTATAATCTCACTTAGGCTAACACATTGTAATCCATTGAATCGAAAAGGTTTACTACTTGAGATGGATAAATATTGGGGCCAATTACCAAGATAATATAAATTAGCCATCTCATTTCCCGTATACATACTACTAATGCCGCTGAATGAATCCATATAAACAATTTCTGCGTTCGCAGTCCCTTTTTCGGCATCGGTCAATGTAGTGGACTCTTTGAAAGTTATTACGTAATTACTGATATCATTACAATATTTGATTTGAGCAGCAGCATTATCTGTTATTGATGTACCAAAATCAAGAGCATTGTCTTCACTGTTTGTAGATTTAAATGTTATCGTCCCCTGTCCTCGCACAAGCAGCGAGAACATCACTAATGTAAAAAGTAGAATTTTTCTCATTCTTTCTCATTCTTATTAAGGTCTCGTAGGATATAGACCTTCTGTACATATAATATAATTAATTGGTAAATAAGGCATCATGTTTTCATGAGATTGTCCGCCTGAGTTATAACCAATGGTACTATCCAATAATTGTTTAGTCGTTGTAGGATTGGTTTTATAAATATTTACATTAAAGTTTGTTTTACCTTCTGCAATCATGGAATTATTCGTTGGAACTAAAGAGTTAGCGAGAGTATCTGCAACATTCATACTATGTCTATGTGCGGGGATTTGACCGGCAGTCAATGTTACTGATTCGGAGCCACCGCTTGTGCCAAGAATTCTGTTAGTCAGATTGGTTCCTTGGCCACATCCGATAGGTGCACGTCCTCTCAGATCAGGCAATGCGAATGTCGTAGAACCATTGCCACCGTACATAGTACCTATTATTGAATATAATGCTGTGTACTGACTGATCTGTAAAACAGAGCCATCACAGATTCTCCATCCTGTAGGGGCAAAATTACCTGCAAATATCTTTAAATCCCAATATATTCATCTTGGGCAGATAAAGAACATGCGTAACTAATCACAAACAATAAAGTGAAAAATAATTTTTTCATAATAAGACTGTTTTAAATTAATAAATTTATTAAGTAAGGACCTCTTCACAAGAGGTGCGCATCATAGATAAAATAATCCTTGTCGACGACAAATATAGATATTATTCTCAAAGCGACCAAATATTTTATAATAATAATGCAAAAAAACTTTTTTAAAAGAATAGCTTTTTATTAATGTAAGTATATTACAACACACTGTATTTCAGCTTGTTATTAAGATGTGCACACCTCTTGTGAATGAGGTGTGCATTTTAATTTTCCCTAACAGCCTTTTGTTAGCGGCAAATAATTTGTTTCGGTTATCACTTGATATATATATCTGCGTGGTGCGGACAGACGTGTGCCCCAACGCCTCGGAAATCAACTTTATATCAATATTCTCCCGATAAGCCAAGCTCGCCCAAGTATGGCGCGCCACATAGGAAGTGAGGGGACGGCCTGAACCCGTCATGATGCCAAGTTTCTTAAGATGTCGGTTGTAACGTCCCAGCGCAGTGCGGTATTCTCGATATGCGCCATCAACAGAGGCAGACGTAATGAGGGGAAACACATAATCGCGACTTGAGACTTTGTATTGCTGTAGAATTTTCTTCATGCACGACTCCAGACGGACGCGCACGCGTTGCCCCGTCTTATGCCTGTGGTATGTAATGACTCCGTCTTGTATCTGAGACCACCTCAGATATGCCACATCAACGAAGGGCATACCCATGGCAAAGAAACTAAACAGGAACACATCGCGTGTAACACGGAGCGGTGAGCTGTCGGAGAGCGGTAATGACTGCAACCGCTCCATGTCGGGACAACAGACCGAACGGGCCTCGGTTTTCGTATTTCCGGTGAAGACGAGGGCAAAGGGATGACGCTGACGTGTCTTATGCTGATACACAGCTTTGTTGTACAGGGCACGGAGCGAACGCATATAGCACGAGGTGGTATTGAGGCACACGCCTCGGTCTTTCAGCCACTGCCTGTAGCGTTCGACGAGGGTGCTGTCGAGGGCTGAAAAAAGAATGTCTTCCTTATTATAGAAGGTGAGTAACGAACGCAGCGCTGTGGCATAATTGGCCGACAGACTGTGATGATGCTGGTGAGCCGCCAATGTAATCTGTTGGCGGGCGAACGATGAGAACATTGCCTCACCGGATGAAACCTTTCTTTGTCTCGGCATCGCCTTCTTTTCATGACGATAGAGGAAAGGAATACTGAATGTGATTGAGATTGTAACCATGATACGTCTATAACGTATCAAGAAGAATATTTGATATTCTCTGTAAC